>JAEXBL010000049.1 GCA_023394015.1 Pseudomonadota bacterium
CCAGCACCACGGTGGGGGCCTGCGGCGCGTTTTGGATGCGTAACTCCAAGTGCAGGTGCGGCCCGGGGGACACGCCGGTGGAGCCCACGGCGCCGATTTTCTCGCCCTGCATCACGTTGTCCCCCACTTTCACGTCGATGCGCGACAGGTGGGCGTACACGGTGCTGTCCCGCTTGTTGCGGTGCTGGATGTAGATGACCTTGCCGTAACCGTTCTGCACACCGGCGAAGGTGACCACGCCGTCGCCGATGGTGCGCACCGGCGTGCCGGTTGGGGCGGCGTAGTCAACGCCCTTGTGCTCGCGGCTGTAGCCGTACACGGGGTGGGTGCGCATGCCGAAGCCGCTGCTGATGCGGGTGCTGGGCAGCGGCGCCAGCAGGTAGGCCCGGCGCAGGCTCTGGCCGTCGAAGGAGTAGTAGGCGCCCTTGCTGGCGCCCTGCTCCTGGAACCAGATGGCCTGGTGCGTCTTGCCACGGTTGACCACCTCGGCGCTCAGGATCTTGCCGGCGCGCACCGGCTCGCCATCGGCCTCCAGCGCCTCGTAGACTACCGAGAAGCGGTCGCCGCGGCGCAGGCCGCGGTGGAAGTCGACGTTGGACTCGAAGATTTCGATCAGCTGCCGGGCCACGCTGTCGGGCAGGCTGGCCTCGTCGGTGGCGGCGTAGAGCGTGCTCTGGATGACGCCGCTGGCGATGCGCTGGGTGGCCAGCAGCGGCGCGGTTTCGACGCGCACGCTGAAGCCGTCGCCGGCCTTTTCGACCACCAGGCGCTTGAAGTGCTCGTCGTCGGCCTTGTCCAGCCAGTGCGTGTGCAGCTTGAGCAGCTCCTGCCGGTCGCTGGCCTCGGCCGTCACCAGGCGGGTGGCACGGCCGAACAGGGCCTGGCGCGTGGTGTCGTTCTGGCGCAGAAAGTCCGCGGCGGCCGGATCGGCCAGGCCCAGGCGCTTGAGCAGGGCCTCGGGCGTGTCGTTGGCGCGGGTGGATTCGCTGCGGTAGAGGGTAAAGGAGTGGGTGTCCAGAATCTCGGTCTGGGCCGTCAACTGCTGCGGCTCCACGGTCTCGGACACCAGGCGCAGCGGCGCGGTGGGCGCCGCGGGGGCCAGCGAGGCCACGGCGAAGGCGCCGCCGCCGCCGCACAGCAGGAAGGCGGCGATCACCGCGGTGATGCGCTTGGGATGACGGTGGACAAAATCAGCGACGGCCAGGCCGGAGGAAATCAAGTGTTGCTTCACGCGACGTTGTTCCGCAAATCGTTGCAGTCAGGCGACAGGCGCAAGGGGCGCGGGTACCTGGCGAGGCGCTTTCGGGTCTTTGGGTGCCAAAAGCCGGGCCTCGAGAATCGGGCCTTAACGCGCCAGTATAGCGGCGTAGGTAGCGTCCTACAAGCACACCCCATGAAACCTGACACCCAGATGACAAACCCGCCCATCACGGACCGCGTTCGTGAAGCGATGGCGATTTCGTTGCGCGGCTGCGATGAATTGCTGCCGCAGGAAGACTGGCTGAAGAAGCTGGCCCGCGCCGAGGCCAGCGGCCAGCCGCTGCGCATCAAGCGGGGGCTGGACCCGACGGCGCCCGACATCCACATCGGCCACACCGTGGTGCTGAACAAGATGCGCCAGCTGCAGGACCTGGGGCACCAGGTGATCTTCCTGATCGGCGACTTCACCACCCTGATCGGCGACCCCTCGGGCCGCAACAGCACCCGCCCGCCGCTGACCGAGGAGCAGATCCACGCCAATGCCGAGACCTACAAGGCGCAGGCCTTCAAGGTGCTCGACCCGGAGAAGACCGAGCTGCGCTACAACAGCGAGTGGTGCGACGCGCTGGGCACGCGCGGGCTGATCCGCCTGTCGGCGCGCTACTCGGTGGCGCGCATGATGGAGCGCAACGACTTTCACGAGCGCTTTCACGCCGGCAACTCGATCAGCATCCACGAATTCCTCTACCCGCTGCTGCAGGGCTACGACTCGGTGGCGCTGAAGGCCGACATCGAACTCGGCGGCACCGACCAGAAGTTCAACCTGCTGATGGGTCGCCACCTGCAGCAGGAATACGGCCAGGAGCCGCAGTGCATCCTGACCATGCCGCTGCTGGAGGGGCTGGACGGCGTGGAGAAGATGTCCAAGAGCAAGGGCAACTACGTCGGCATCACCGAGGACGCCAACACCATGTTCGCCAAGGTGCTGTCGATCAGCGACGAGCTGATGTGGCGCTGGTACACGCTGCTGTCGTTCCGCTCGCTGGCCGAGATCGAGGCGCTGAAGGCCGAGGTCGCCGCCGGCCGCAACCCCAAGGACGCCAAGGTGATGCTGGCCAAGGAGATCACGGCGCGCTTTCACTCGGGCCAGGCGGCCGAGGCGGCGGAGCAGGATTTCATCCACCGCAGCAAGGGCGGCGTGCCGGATGACATCCCCGAGGTGGCTCTCGGCGCCGCGCCGCTCGGCATCGGCCTGGTGCTCAAGCAAGCCGGCCTGGCGCCCTCCACCAGCGAGGCCAACCGCCTGATCGACGGCGGCGGCGTGCGCGTCGATTCCAGCGTGGTCAGCGACAAGGGCCTGAAGCTGGAAGCGGGCACTTACGTCGTGCAGGTCGGCAAGCGCCGCTTTGCACGCGTGACGCTGGGCTGAGGCGCCCCGAGGCTGCTGGGCCGGCTCAGGCTGCCACCGCCGCCTCGGCCGGCGCCGGAAAGCCGTTGCGCCCCGGAAACTCCGGCGCCAGGGCGCGTGCGTTGGGCATCTTCAGCCACAGGCGCAGCATGCGGCGGCGCTGCGCCAGGTCCTCGTGGTCGACGAACTCGGTGCGCGAGTGCAGCACGGCGTAGTTGTTGGCCAGTTGCAGGTCGCCCGGCTCCAGCATCATGTCCAGGCGCAGGGCGGGGTCCTTCATCACGCTGTCGAACACGTCCCGCGCCTCGATCTCCACCCGCGACAGCGGCAGGCCGCGGATTTCGGCGCCCAGCTCGATGTACTGGCGCAGGTAGCGGCAGCTCAGCTTGCCCTGGTGGACGCTGAAGATGGGCGACAGGCTGGGCTGCGGCTCGCACAGGTGGGCGAAGTAGGTGGGGCGGTAATACAGGCCCAGCAGCTCGGGGTGCCGTTGCAGGATCTGGTTGTAGATGGCGGCCACGCTGACCAGGCTGGACAGGCCGCCCTGCGCCGCCTTGCGCACGCACAGCAGGCCCACCACGTCGGACGGGTCGGAGTGGTAGGGCAGGTACAGGTTGGTTTCGTAGACGCGGGTGTTCTTGTCGTTCACGTCGCCCACGTTCATCACCTCGCCCAGCAGGTCGCCGCGCGGGTTCTGGCACACGGGCTGGCCCAGGTGCAGGCCGATGCCGTAGGTGACGGCCTTGATCTCGGCGTCCGAATAGCGCGCCACCGGCAGGCCGCGCAGCAGCTTGAAGCCGCGGCCGTTTTCCAGCTCGTCGGCCCAGGCGCGCAGGCGCGGCAGCAGGGCGTCGATCGGGAAGTCGGCGGCGCCGAAGGCCGGGAAGGCCCGGCCACGGCTTTTCAGCGTGGCCAGCGCGGCGTCGATGACGGCGATGTCTTCGGGCGTGAAGTGGTACAGCCAGGCCGGGTCGGCGGCGATGTCGGGGCCTTTCCAGGCGGCGGGGCCGGTGATGGCTTGTTTCAGGATGACGCTCATGGGCGGGCTCCGGTGGGGCTGGCGCGGTCGCAGACGGCGGGATGGTTGCTTCAATAAAGCTAGCGATTCACGCTGGTGCCTGCTGCGCAAACCATCAATTTGACCACGATTCGGCAGGCCACTCGCACGGTGGCCGTGCCGCGCGGCGGCTTTGGCGACAATCGGGCGCATGAACGATGCCGTGCGCGCCTGGATGACGCCGCGCCGCCTGATGGCGGTGTCGGTGGTGGTGGCGCTGATGACCATCACCCTCAAGACGGCGGCCTGGTGGATCACCGGCTCGGTGGGGCTGCTGTCGGACGCCATGGAGTCCTTCGTCAACCTGGCGGCGGCCATGTTCGGGCTGCTGATGGTGACGCTGGCGGCGCGCCCGGCCGACGAGGACCACAACTTCGGCCACGACAAGGCGGAGTACTTCTCCTCCGGCTTCGAGGGCATTCTGATCATCGGCGCGGCGGTGGCCATCATCTGGGCGGCGCTGCCGCGCTTCTGGGCGCCGCAGCCGCTGGAGCAGGTGGGCTGGGGCCTGGGCCTGTCGATCGCCAGCTCGGTGCTCAACGGGCTGCTGGCCTGGGTGATGCTGCGCGCCTCGCGCATGCACCGCTCGATCGCGCTGGAGGCCGACGCCCGCCACCTGCTGACCGACGTGTGGACCTCGGCCGGCGTGGTGGTCGGGCTGGTGCTGGTGGGCGTCACCGGCTGGCTGTGGCTGGACCCGCTGGTGGCCGTGGGCGTGGCGCTGAACATCGTGTGGGAGGGCCTGCGGCTGATCTGGCGCTCCTGGCGCGGGCTGATGGACGCCGCCGTCGAGCCGGAGCTGCAAGGCGAGATCGAGGCGGTGCTGGAGCGCTTCACCCAGCGCCAGGGCGAGCACCACGTGGTGCTGTTCGACCACCTGATGACGCGCCGCGCCGGCCAGCGCCGCTTCGTCAGCCTGCACATGCACATGCCGCCCAGCTGGACGCTGGGGCGCGCCGACGACCTGCGCCACCAGGTCGAGGAGGCGCTGGCCAAGGCCGTGCCCGGGCTGCACGCCAGCATCCAGATGCTGCCCGACGGCGTGGAGCCGATCACCGTGGACCTGAACGAGCCGCTGGAACCCGCGCCCGAGGGCCTGCACGCGCATTGAGCGCGCTCACGCCGCCATGCAGGCCCTGATCCAGCGTGTATCCGAAGCCCGCGTCAGCGTCGGCGGGCGCCTGGTCGGCCAGATCGGTGCCGGCTTGCTGGTGCTGCTGTGCGCCGAGCGCGGCGACGACGAGGCGGTGGCCGACAAGCTGCTGGCCAAGCTGCTCAAGCTGCGCATCTTTGGCGACGAAGCCGGCAAGATGAACCGCAGCGTGCAGGACGTGGCCGGCGGCCTGCTCATCGTCAGCCAGTTCACCCTGGCGGCCGCCACCTCGGGCGGCAACCGCCCCAGCTTCACCAACGCCGCGCCGCCGGACGAGGGCCGGCGCCTGTACGAGCACTTCGTTGCCCAGGCCCGCGCCGCGCACCCCCAGGTGGCCACCGGCGAATTCGCCGCCGAGATGCAGGTGGCCCTGGTCAACGACGGGCCGGTGACGATTCCGCTGCGCCTCAGTTCGCCAGCTGCCGCTCGGCCGGCTTGATGGCCTGGCACTCGGCCGATTCCCAGCGCGGCTTGCAGTGGCGCCAGCCGCAGGCGTCGCGCTTGAAGGGGTTGGCGCCGGCTTCGCGCAGGCAGCGCGCCAGCGGGGTGTTGCCGCGGGCGCCCTGGCGGCTCACCAGGTCGCCGCCGGCGGGGCAGTCGCCCTGGCC
>JAEXBL010000265.1 GCA_023394015.1 Pseudomonadota bacterium
GGGCGCCTCCCCCCCCGGGGGACAAGGCGGGGGGGGGGGGCGCCCCCGCCCACGGCGCTCCCCTATGGCCTGCTGTGCAGCCTCGTGAATGCTGACGTGTCATGCGGTGTGGGTGCGCGCTGCACCATGGATCAACGCGCGGTGTTACGGAATCATGCCTGGCTGGCAAGCGCGGGCGTCGAACCCAGCGAGAGATGGCAAAGCCCACTCATGGGCAAGCCTCATTCTGTCATCGTGCGGCCGCCGTCACCCGCGGCCAGGGCGTCGTCGGTCGGCATTGTAAGGCCGCACACCGCCAGCGCTGCCGCCAGATCGGCCGGCAGCGGCGCGCTGAAATCCAGCGCCTGGCCGGTGATGGGGTGCTCGAAGGCCAGCCGCCGCGCGTGCAGCGCCTGCCGCGCCAGGCCCGCCACCGGCGCGCCGCCGTACAGCGCATCGGCCACCAGCGGATGCCCCAGGTGCGCCAGATGCACCCGGATCTGGTGGGTGCGACCGGTGCGCAGCAGGCAGCGCAGCAGGCAGAACCGCTCTGCATTGCCGAGCAACTGAAACAGGGTCTGGGCCGGCTTGCCGGCGGCCTTGTCCAGATCGACCACCGCCATGCGCAGGCGGTTGCGCGGATCGCGGCCAATCGGCGCATCCACCTCGCGCTCGGCCGGGCCGACCCAGGGGCGGTGCGCCAGCGCCAGGTACTCGCGCGTCACCTGCCGGGCGGCAATGCGCGCCACCAGCGCCTCCATGGCCGCCGGGGTGCGCGCCACCACCATCAGGCCGCTGGTGTCCTTGTCCAGCCGGTGCACGATGCCGGCGCGCTCCAGCTGCGCCGCCCTGGCGTCGCGCGCCAGCAAGGCATTGAGCAGCGTGCCGCTCCAGTGGCCCGGCGCCGGGTGCACCACCAGGCCGGCGGGCTTGTCGATGACGGCCAGGTGCTCGTCTTCGTACACCACGTCCAGCGGCAAAGCCTGGGGCACGAAGGCCTGGCTCATGGGCGTGGGACGCAGCTCGATGTCGATGCGGTCGCCGGCCTGCAGCCGGTGCGCCGGCTTGATCACGCGGGCGGTGTTGACACAGGCCGCACCGTCGGCCACCAGCTGGCTCAGGTAGCTGCGCGAGAATTCGGGCACCAGCGCCGCCAGGGCGCGGTCGAGCCGGTCACCGTGGTGCTCGGCAGGCACCTGAAGGACACGTTGCTCCACGGCCGCGGCGGCGTCGGCCAGTTCCTCGTCGAAGCCCGCCGCCGGCCCCGCGCCAGCGGGCCCGTCCGGGGGGGCCGTCGATATAATGCGCCAAGCTTGATTCAAAAGGTTTGCCACTGATGCAACGTGCCCGATTATCGGCCGCCAGCGCGGGGGTGCTTGCCCTGGCTGCCCTGCTGGCGGCCTGCTCCTCCAAGCCGGTCGACAAGACCGCCGGCTGGAGCCCGAACCGCATCCACGCCGAAGCCAAGGACGAACTCAATGCGGGCGCCTGGGACAAGGCGATCCCGCTGTACGAGACGCTGGAAGGCCGCGCCGCCGGCACGCCGCTGGCCCAGCAGGCGCAGCTGGACAAGGCCTACGCGCAGTTCAAGGACGGCCAGCGGGCCGAGGCCATCGCCACGCTGGACCGCTTCATGCGCCTGCACCCCAGCAGCCCGGCGATCGACTACGCCCTGTACATGAAGGGGGTCATCAACTTCAACGACGAGCTGGGGCTGTTTTCCTTCCTGTCGCGGCAGGACTTGTCCGAGCGCGACCAGAAGGCGGCCAAGGAAGCCTTCGAGTCGTTCAACGAGCTGGTCACGCGCTATCCCGATTCACGCTACGCACCCGACGCCCGCGCGCGCATGCGCTACACCGTGAATGCGCTGGCGCAGTACGAGGTGCACGTGGCGCGCTACTACTACCAGCGCGGCGCCTACGTGGCGGCCATCAACCGCGCGCAACAGGCGATTGCCGACTACCGCGACGCACCGGCGCTGGAAGAAGCCCTCTACATCCTCACCCAGGCCTACGACAAGCTGGGCATGAACGACCTGCGCGACGACAGCAAGCGCGTGCTGGACCAGAACTATCCGGACAGCGCGTACCTGACGCGCGGCTTCCGGGGGCCGGACAAGCCGTGGTGGCAGATCTGGTGACTTCCCCCTGAGCGGCTGACGCCGCTTCCCCCTTCTCTCTGCGGGAAGGGGGACAACGCCAGCGGCCGGGCCAAGCCCGCTCCGCGGCGTTCCCGGATGGCCTGCTCCGCGGCCTTTCGACAATGGTTCCTACGCCTCCAGTCGTCATTCCGGCGCAAGCCGGAATCCATGGCGTACGCGGCGCCACACTGTCATCGTTGCCCAGAATGCTTGTGCAACGACAAGCTGCTTGGGCCTATTCCACAGGCTCGGCAGGCCGGCTAGGAGATGCATCGGTGCCCCTCTCTGCCGGCGCTGCGCGCAAGGCGTCCAACGCGGCGTTGAACTCCGCTGCGGAACCCAGCCGCCGCATCGGCGGCAAGGCGGCCAGCAGGCGGCGGCCGTAGCCCATTTGCACCAGGCGGGTGTCGCAGATCACCAGCAGGCCGGTGTCGGTCTCGCGGCGGATCAGGCGGCCGGCGCCCTGCTTGAGCGCCACCGCGGCCTCGGGCACCGAGTAGTCGGCGAAGGCACTGCGGCCCTCGGCCTCGATGCGGCGGCAGCGCGCCTCCACCAGCGGGTCGCCCGGCGGCGGAAACGGCAGCTTGTCGATCACCACCAGCTGCAGCGCCTCGCCGGGCATGTCGATGCCTTCCCAGAACGAGGCCGAGGCCACCAGCACGCAGCCGGGCTGCCCGCCGGCGTCGCCAGCGCGAAAGCGCTCCATCAGCACGCGCTTAGGCAACTGGCCCTGCACCAGCACCTCGATGCCGGCGCCGGGCGCAAAGCGCTCGCTGAGCAGATCGCCAATGCTGCGCAGCGCGCGCAGCGTGGTGGTGAGCACCAGGGTGCGCCCGCCCAGGCGCGCCGCGGCATCGCCGGCCAGGCGCGCCACCTCGGCGCTGTGCGCGGGATCATTGGGACGTACCACCTGCGTGGGCACGTACAGCGCGGCCTGGCGCGCATAGTCGAACGGGCTGCCGATGCGCAGCACCTCGGCCTGTTCCAAGCCGCAGGGTTCGGTGAACCAGCGCAGGCGCTCGTCGTCGCCCAGCGTGGCCGACACGAACACCCAGGCGCGCGGCCGCCCTTCGCCGTCGGGCGCCGCCAGCAGGCGGGTGCGCACGGCCTCGGCGATGTCCAGCGGCGACTCGACCAGGCGCAGCGACTGGCTCACGTCCACCCAGCGCACCAGCGCCACGCCGGAGGGCGCGCCAAAGCGCTGCACGCGCGCGGCCAGCAGCAGGGCGCGCTCGCGCAGGCGCACGAAGTCGGGCGCCAGCTCGCTCACGGTGTCGAGCGCGGCGGCGGCTTCGGTCAGGGCCGCGTG
>JAEXBL010000271.1 GCA_023394015.1 Pseudomonadota bacterium
GCCACGCCGGCCTCAGCGCCCAATCGCTGCCCGGCCAGGCCACCATCGGCGGCCCGCGCCAGTTCAACCTCAGCCTGCCGGCCGATGCCGCCACCATGAGCCTGCGCCTCATCCAGGCCGGCGCCACCCACTGGCAACTGCGCCTGGGCGCCGACGCCGCCACCCGCCAGCAGCTCGCCCCCCACGTCGAGCGCCTGCGCGACCGCCTGCGCCAGCGCCAGGGCCGCCACAGCGCCGACTTCGAGCTGGAGGACGAGGGCGGCGCGGGTTGATCGTGCGACCCGCAAACTGAGCTTGGAGCTGACGAGCGGCCAGGTTCGCCAGACTGCCAGGCGCTGGTGGCGCACAAGGCGGCGAATGTCCGAGCGCGCTGTTGCCCGCCGGTAGTCTTCCCAGCTGGGATCGTTCCCAACTGCCAACGCCCCGGATGGCGCAGGCGTTGCGCTGTCGAGACACTTGCCGGCATCCGGCCCTGTGCGGGCCGGGTGACTCGCAAGCAGACAGTCAACGGATGTTTCCCATGCAGGTTTCCTCTTCCGCCGGTGCCGGCTTTATCAACCCTGAATTCACCCCGGCGGCACCAGCGCTCCCGGTAGCCGCCGAGCCGGCATCGACGCTCGACGGCTGGCAACACGCCTCACCGGCGCAACCTCGGCCACTGTCCGAAGAGCCGCAACAGATGTGGACCAAGCCCCTGCGCTTGGACGATCAACCTCAGCCCGGCCTGCAGCGGCTCGCTGATGAGCCGCCGAATCCATTGCGGCAGCCGGCCATTGCGATCAAGCCCCATGCAACCATCGTCGATGCACCCGCGTCGAGGTCGGACGCGCCGGTCCCCGCATCCTCGTCGCGCCTGCTGATGAGCGAATTCGTCACCTCGTCGCTGTCTCCCGGCATCGCCGCGCAGATTGCTGCCGGTGGCGGGCGCGGCAGCGCGGTGGGCGCCCTGCTTGATCGAGCCCCGGGCCCCTCGCTGGGCGCCATGCTCGGCAATGCCCAGTGGACAGCAGACGGATCCGTGTCTCAGGCCTTCCCGCCAGGCAAAGACGGCCGCCCCTTGGCGGTGGGCGGGCAACTCACTGCCACCGCCCTGGCCGCGGCCGAAGTCGCTGCCAGTGCGCCCGTGGCGCCGGCAGTGCCCAAGGCCGCCCCCACCGAAATCGCCGCGCTGGAACTGCTGCTGGCCGACCCGGCCAATCAGGAGCTGATTCAGCAGTTCGGCGGTGAACTCAAGCCGCTGCCCACCTGGACCAGTGTTGGCAAAGGCATCGAGGCGCGCTACGGCGCCGACCTGGGCGGGCGCCTGTACCAGTTGCAGATCGCCCAGCGCGCCGTCGAGGGCGAGTTCTTCCAGGCCATGGACCAGGCGCTCAAGGATGGGCCGCCCAGCCCGTGGCGCAGCGCGTCGCAGAAAGAGGGTGGCGTTGCAAACGAGCGGCCGGGCTGGACGTACGGTCGCAGCCCCGAAATTGCAGAGGAGCATTGGCATTTCGACCCCGGTGCCTTTGCCCGCCATTACGCTCAAGGCGATACGCCGGCACAACGGGCCTTGGCCCAACTGCACGGCGCGGATCCTGTGCAGTTCATTCCTGCGCCCGACTCTGAAACCGGCGGCTCCAATCGCTGGGAGATGGCGGGCATCACGCTGCGCCTTGGGCGGCGTCTGACGATCGACGAAGGACTTACGCCCGACGCCGTGGTGGCCAAGGACGGCTGGGCGCCTTCGCGCCTGCTGCGTGGTGAACACCACCTCGACCCGGACCGCATTACCAAGCTCAACAACAAGGAGTTCGTCTGGTTCGACCCGGTGCATGGCTTCAGCACCGACCCGGACAACGTCAAGGGCGACTGGCTGGATCGGGCGTTTCCGTACATTTTCTCGGCCGCGTTCACGGCCATCACGTTCGGCGCAGGCGCCGGCGTTGGTGCAGCCGCGGCCACCAGCACGGGCTCAGGCGCCAGCGCCGGCCTGACGAGCGCCATCACCACGGCCACGGGCGGCGGCGTGGCCGGCGCTGCCGCCAACGGCGCGGCGATGGCGGCCGTCAGCAGCGCCACGCTGCAACTGGCGGCCAACGGCAAGATCAGTTTCGGGCAATTGCTGCGATCGACCCTCTCGGGCGGCTTTACCGGCGGACTGATGAGTGCCAGCGGACTCTCGAGCCTGCCGGCCGGAGCCGACTTGGGCCAGCGGCTGATGACCTACACCGGCCGGGCCACCTTGCAAGGCGCCATCCAGTCGGTGCTGGACGGCAAGTTTCGCGATGGCGCGGTCAACAGCCTGATCGGCAGCCTGGCGGGCGAAGTCACCGCGCAACTGGACGCGCACATCAACGGCATACGGGGCCTCGATCCCAGCAGCGCCAGCGCGCTGCGCCTGCTCAGCCGCGCTACCGGCAGCGCGCTGCGCCTCGTCGGCAGCAACGACCCCGCGGCCGGCTTTGCCAGCGACTTTCTGGGCGGGTTGATTCAGGATGGGCTGGCGGCACACGGCGCGCCGACCGCCGGCGCCGGTGCTGACCCCACGCCCGAGGCCCTGGCCGATCCGCGCGAACCACAGTATCAGTTAGACACAGGGGACGACAGCTTAGGACTTCGCCCTGGCAGTGGTGAAGGCGTGCGTTGGGGTGGCTTGCGGGGCAACGAACCATCGGAAGAAGTTTCAGAGCGTCGCCCGGTATATGACTTTGACCCGGACGGAACATGGGATGCGCTCGCCCCAGCCCCTGTCAATGCCGTCGACAGGCCCATAGCGCAATGGGTTTCGCCCATCCAGCCAGCCGGCATCGGTCACGGCGTAGTTGGTGGGGGATTCCAGAGCACCCCTCCGGCTGGCGTTGGTGGCCCGCCGGGGTATGACCCTGTCTACGACCTTCCGAGCGGCGCACCCAGCTACCGCCCCTCAAATCCCGGCCTAGGCATTCGGACGCCACCGCTCGAAAACGTGCCGCCTCCATGGGGCGCCAATCTGATCCTTGGGCCCGCCATGCTGGGCGTCAGCTGGGCGCAATACCTGATCGATAGGCGAGCGTCAGGCATCCTCGCCGACAACCTGGAAGCTGCCGGAGTCGTGCGGCCAGCCGATACGGATGCACACCATATAGTGCCTTACAGCGACCCGCGAGGAGCAGATATCCGACGATTGCTGGAGCGTTTCGGTATTGACATCAATGCGCCGGAAAACGGAGTATTCTTGCCCAACAAGCCGGGATCCGAGGCGCCAGGAGCGTACCATCCTCGGTTAAACAA
>JAEXBL010000302.1 GCA_023394015.1 Pseudomonadota bacterium
GGCCCGCTGGCAGCTCCGGGAACGGCACGATGAGCGCCGAGTCCGTGCCCTCGTAGCGCACGTGCACGCGCCGATGCACGTGGATGCTGCCGCGGCTGACTTCCTGCCGCGCCAGCTCCTGCTGCGCGGCCAGCGCCAGCTCGCCCAGGGTGTCGCGCATGGGGGCGATGTGCTCGGGCGTCAGCGGCAGCTCGACGGCGGTCTCGCGCATCACGTTCTGATCCGCCAGGCCCATGCCGTAGGCCGACAGCACGCCGGCCAGCGGGTGCACCAGCACGCGCGCCATGCCCAAGGCGTCGGCCACGCCGCAGGCGTGCTGGCCGCCGGCGCCGCCAAAGCATTGCAGCGTATAGCGCGTGACGTCGTAGCCGCGCGCCACGCTGATCTTCTTGATGGCGTTGGCCATCTGCTGCACGGCGATCTGGATGAAGCCGTGCGCCACGTCTTCCGGCGTGCGCTCGGTGGGGGCGGCGATCTCGGCGAACTTGCGGCGCACCACCTCGGCGTCCAGCGCCTCGTCGGCGGCAGGGCCGAACACCTTGGGGAAATGCGCCGGCTGCAGCTTGCCGACCATCACGTTGGCATCGGTCAGCGCCAGCGGGCCGCCGCGCCGGTAGCTGGCCGGGCCGGGGTTGGCGCCGGCGCTCTCGGGGCCGACGCGAAAGCGCGCGCCGTCGAACTGCAGCAGCGAGCCGCCGCCGGCCGCGACGGTGTGGATGCTCATCATCGGCGCGCGCATGCGCACGCCGGCCACCTGGGTCTCGAACTCGCGCTCGAACTGGCCGGCGTAGTGGCTGACGTCGGTGCTGGTGCCGCCCATGTCGAAGCCGATGACCTTGGGTTGCTCGGCAATCTCCGCCGGAAAACCCTGAAAGGCCAGCTCCGCGGTCCGTGCCATGCCCACGATGCCGCCGGCGGGGCCGGAGAGGATGGCGTCCTTGCCCTGGAAGGCCATCGCATCCGTCAGCCCGCCCGAGGACTGCATGAAGAACAGCCTGACGCCCGGCATCTCGGCCGCCACCTGCTCGACGTAGCGGCGCAGGATCGGCGACAGGTAGGCATCGACCACCGTGGTGTCGCCGCGGCTGACGAACTTCATCATCGGGCTGGTCTGGTGCGAGGTGGACACCTGCGTGAAGCCGACCTCGCGCGCGATGCGCGCCGCCGCCTGCTCGTGCGCGGTGTAGCGCCAGCCGTGCATGAACACGATGGCCACGCTGCGCAGGCCCTGCTGGTGGTGCGCCAGCAGTTGCTGCCTCAACAAGGCTTCATCCAGCGGCTGCACCAGATCGCCGTTGGCATCGACGCGCTCCTCGGCCTCGACCACGGCGCTGTACAGCAGCTCCGGCAGCACGATGTGGCGGTCGAACAGGCGCGGGCGGTTCTGGTAGGCGATGCGCAGGCCGTCGCGAAAGCCCCGCGTGGTGACCAGCAGCGTCGGCTCGCCCTTGCGCTCGAGCAGCGCGTTGGTGGCCACGGTGGTGCCCATCTTCACGCACTCCACCAGCGCCGGCGTGATCGGCTCGCCCGGCTGCAGGCCCAGCAGGTGGCGGATGCCGGCCACGGCCGCGTCGGGGTATTGCTCGGGGTTGTCGCTCAGCAGCTTGTGCGTGACCACCGTGCCGTCGGGCCGCTTGGCCACGATGTCGGTGAAGGTGCCGCCGCGGTCGATCCAGAACTGCCAGCGGGAGGAGGAGGATGCTTGTCTCGACATGGTTCTATGAATAAGAAGGGCCTGTAAAGCCTGACAAACGTGTCAGGACAGCTATCAATTTGATTGCAAACTCAGAGCGACGTCGCCGCCCGCGCGGCCTGGTCGTACAGCCCGGACATGGTGCGCAGCAGGCGCGCCAGCTCGCCCAGTTCGGGGTTGATCTGCGGCTCGAGCTGGTCGATCAGGCAGGTTTCGCGCACCTCGCGGTAGCGCCGCACGGCGGCCTCGCCGGCCTCGGTGGGCAGGTAGAACACGTCCTTGCCCTGCTTGTCGGTGCGCAGCAGCCCGGCGGCCACCAGCTTCTTCAGCGCGTAGGCCACCACGTGCGTGTCCTCGTAGTTCAACACGAAGCAGATGTCGGCCAGCTTCTTGTGGCGCGCGCGGTGGTTCACGTGGTGCAGCACCAGCACGTCGGTCACCGTCAGGTCGGGCACGCCGGCAGCGGCCATGCAGCGCACCATCCAGCGGCTGAAGGCGTTCCAGGCCACGATCATGCCGAACTCGAACTCCGACGCCTCCAGGCTGCGCGGCGACACCAGGTGCGACGAGGACACGATGCCGGCGCCACGCGCCGGGGCGACCTGCGGAGGCAAAGGCTTGCTCATCAGGGATTACCCCAATTCGTTATCAAATTAAAGAGAATTTGTTGACACTTTATCGAATCAATTCTTAGACTTCAAGCACCTTGGGGTGATGCGCGGTGCTTGGGCCATCCGCCCAGGCTTCGCGTTTTCACCCTGCGCGGCGCGGCGGGCTCGGCCTATGCTGTGGCTTTCTCGCCCTCTCTCAATCAGTTCACAGGAGACAAGCACGATGATGAAACGACGCACCCTGGCCACGCTGGTGGCCCTTGGCGTGAGCGGCCTGGCGCTGTCTGCCAACGCCCAGACCAAGTGGGACCTGCCGGGCGCCTACTCGGCCAGCAACTTCCACACCCAGAACCTGGTGCAGTTCGCCAAGGACGTCGATGCCGCCACCGGCGGCAAGCTGAAGATCCAGGTGCACGACAACGCCTCGCTGTTCAAGGCGCCCGAGATCAAGCGCGCCGTGCAGGGCGGGCAGGCGCAGGCCGGCGACATTCTGCTGGTCAACTTCCAGAACGAATGGCCGCTGTGGGGCATCGACGGCATTCCGTTCCTGGCCACCAGCTACGCCGAGTCGTTCAAGCTGTACCAGGCCAGCAAGGCTGCCCTGCAGAAGAAGCTGGCCGAGCAGGGCATGGTGCTGCTGTATTCCGTGGCCTGGCCGCCGCAGGGCATCTTCACCAAGATGCAGGTGAACAGCGCCGCCGACCTGAAGGGCATCAAGTGGCGCGCCTACAGCCCCGCCACCGGGCGCATCGCCGAACTGGTGGGCGCGCAGCCGGTGACGATCCAGCAGGCCGAGCTGTCGCAGGCCATGGCCACCGGCGTGATCGAGAGCTACATGAGCAGCGGCTCCACCGGCTACGACACCAAGACCTTCGAGCACCTGAAGTTCTTTGCCGATACCCAGGCCTGGCTGCCCAAGAACGCCGTCATCGCCAACAAGAAGGCTTTCGACGCCCTCGACAAGGCCACCCAGGACGGCCTGATGAAGGCCGCCGCCGAGGCCGAAAAGCGCGGCTGGGCCGCCAGCGAGCGCAAGACCGGCGAATACCTGGACCTGCTGAAAAAGAACGGCATGACCATCTACCCGCCATCGGCGCAGCTCAAGGCGGACATGGAGAAAGTCGGCCAGACCATGCTCAAGGAATGGCTGGACAAGGCCGGGCCCGAGGGCAAGGCGGTCGTCGATGCCTACCGTGCCGCGAGATAAGGTGCACCCCCCTGAGTCGCTGACGCGCCTTCCCCCCTCTGCTGCGCGAGGGGGGACAACGCCAGTGGCCGGTGCAAGTCCGGCCACGGCGTTCGTTGGGACGGCCTGCTCCGCAGCCATTTGATTGAACGTATGTGACGCCACTGCTCCCTCCCGCCTGCCGAAGAGGGAGTTTTTTGTGTCCTGAACCTGCCTGCTTCCTCACAGCGCCATGCGCCGATTTCTAGATTTTCTTTATGACGCCGCCGGCTGGCTGGCGGCGCTGTCCATGATCGGCGTGCTGGCCATGGTGCTGACCTCCATCCTCGGGCGCCTGCTGCACTTTCACCTGCCGGGGACCGACGCCTACGCTGGCTACAGCATGGCGGCGGCGGGCTTTCTGGCGCTGGCGCACACGCTGAAGAAGGGCGAGCACATCCGCGTCACCCTGCTCATCGGCCGCCTGCGCGGCGGCACGCGCCGCGCGCTGGAGATGTGGTCGCTGTCGGTGGCGGTGGCGCTGGCGGGGTTGTTTGCCTTCTACGCCGTCCGGCTGGTGCTGCAATCGCACCAGTTCAACGACGTCTCCACCAGCAACGACGCCACGCCGCTGTGGATTCCGCAGATTGGCATGGCCGTCGGCACGGTGCTGCTGTTCATCGCCTTCGTGGACGAGTGGGTGCTGGAGCTGCGCGGCCGCCGCCGGGGCGATGCCGAGGACGAGGAGGCCACGCAGCATGAGTGACTTCGCCATCACCGGCCTGCTGATCGCGGCACTGTTCGCCCTGCTGGGCAGCGGCGTGTGGATTGGCCTGACGCTCACCGGGGTGGCCTGGATCGGCATGCAGTTGTTCTCGGCCCGCCCGGCCGGCGATGCCATGGCGGTCACCATCTGGGGCTCGGCCTCGTCGTGGACGCTCACCGCCCTGCCGCTGTTCGTGTGGATGGGCGAGATCCTGTTCAGAACGCGGCTGTCGGAAAGCATGTTCCGCGGCCTGGCGCCCTGGGTCACCTGGCTGCCGGGGCGGCTTTTGCACACCAACGTGATCGGCTGCGCCATCTTCGCCGCCGTGTCGGGCTCGTCGGCGGCCACCTGCGCCACCATCGGCAAGATGAGCCTGCCCGAGCTGGGCCAGCGCGGCTACCCGCAAAGCATCACCATCGGCTCGCTGGCGGGCGCGGGCACGCTGGGGCTGTTGATCCCGCCCTCGATCATCATGATCGTCTACGGCGTGGCGGCCGACGTGTCGATCGCCAAGCTGTTCATCGCCGGCGTGCTGCCGGGCGTGCTGCTGGCGGCGCTGTTCTCGGGCTACCTGATGGTGTGGGCGCTGCTCAACCCCGGCCAGGTGCCTCTGCCCGAGCGGCGCCTGAGCCTGGGCCAGAAGTTGCACGAATCGCGCCACCTGATTCCGGTGGTGCTGCTGATCGCGGCGGTGCTGGGCAGCATCTACACCGGCATCGCCACCGCCACCGAGGCGGCGGCCGTGGGCGTGGTGGGCGCACTGCTGCTGTCGGCGGTGCAGGGCAGCCTGAACTGGCGCACCTTCCGCGATTCGCTGATGGGCGCCACGCGGCTGTACTGCATGATCGCACTGATCCTGGCCGGCGCCGCCTTTCTCACCCTGTCGATGGGCTACATCGGCCTGCCGCGCCACCTGGCCGAATACATCAGCAGCCTGGGCCTGTCGCCCTTCGTGCTGATGCTGGCGCTGGCGCTGTTCTTCATGCTGCTGGGCTGCTTCATGGACGGCATCTCCATCGTGGTGCTGACCATGGGCGTGCTGCTGCCCACGGTGCAGGCGGCCGGCATCGACCTGATCTGGTTCGGCATCTTCGTGGTGGTGGTGGTGGAGATGGCGCAGATCACGCCGCCAGTGGGCTTCAACCTGTTCGTGCTGCAGGGCATGACGAAAAAGGACATCGCCTACATCGCCCGCGTGACCATGCCCTTCTTCTTCTTGATGTGCGCCATGGTGTTGCTGCTGTGGTTCTTCCCCGGCATCGCGACCTGGATGCCTGGGCATATGTAGAGACTGCCGCCGAACAGCCGGACGCGAAGGGCGCAAAGGATTCGCGAAGGACGCGAAAGAACAGCCAAAACAATGGGTTTTTCTTTCGCGGTCTTCGCGTTGTCTTCGCGTCCTTCGCGTCCGGCTGTTTGAACGTTCCTGTGGACCGATATGATTCTGTCCAGGCCTGCACTGCGCGGGCCTGATTTCATTGGGAAGCAAGTTGTGTTCAAGAATCTGATGCTGTACCGGCTGGCGCCTGAGTGGCCGGCTTCGGCAGCGCAATGGGAAGAGGCGATTGCCCGCGAGCCGTTCGCGGAGTGCAGCGCCACGCAGCAAAAATCCACCGGTTGGGTGCCGCCGCGCGGCGACGAGCACGGCGCGCTGGTGGAGGTGGTGGACGGGCAGTGGATCGCCCGCTTCGCCATCGAAACCAAGGCCGTGCCGGGCGACGCCGTGCGCCGCAAGACGCAGGAGGCCATCGACGCCATCGAAAAGACCACCGGCCGCAAGCCCGGCAAGAAGGAAGTGCGCGATTTGCGCGACGACGCGCTGATCGCCCTGCTGCCGCAGGCCTTTCCGCGCCGCAGCCACGTGACGGTGTGGATCGAGCCCACGCAGCGCTGGCTGGTGATGGATGCGGGCGCCCAGGGCAAGGCCGACGAGGTGATCACCAGCCTGGTGCGCGTGGCCGGCCAGGGCTTTGGCATCGGCCTGCTGCAGACCGCCACCTCGCCGCAGGCCGCCATGGCCGCCTGGCTGGCGGACGCGGAAGGCGACGCCCTGCCCCACGCCTTCAACATCGAGCGCGAATGCGAGCTGAAAGGCAGCGGCGACGAGCCGGCCGTGGTCAAGTTCACCCGCCACCCGCTGCAGACCGACGAGGTGCGCCAGCACATCGCCGAGGGCAAGCTGCCCACCCGGCTGGCGCTGGGCTGGGCCGGGCGCGTGGGCTTCATGCTCACACAGGCGCTGCAACTCAAGAAGATCGCCTATCAGGAAGGCGTGTTCGAGGAAGGCACGGCGGCGAAGGACGAGGACCGCTTCGACGCCGACGTGGCGCTGGCCACCGGCGAGCTGAGCGGCCTGATCACCGACCTGATCGACGCCCTGGGCGGCGAGGCCGAGGCCACCGCCGTGACCGACCAGGCAC
>JAEXBL010000002.1 GCA_023394015.1 Pseudomonadota bacterium
CCCCGAGGGCGAACGCCGCGGCCTCGTCATCGTGCACACCGGCGACGGCAAGGGCAAGAGCACGGCCGCCTTCGGCCTGGCCCTGCGCGCCTTCGGCCGCCAGCACGTGCACGGCAAACAAGTGCGGATCTTCCAGTTCATGAAGGTGCCGACGGCGCGCTTTGGCGAGCACCGCGTGTTCGAGCAGATCGGCCTGCCCGTCGAAGGCCTGGGCGACGGCTTCAGCTGGAAAAGCAAGGACCTGGAGCATTCCGCCCAGCTCGCGCGCCAAGGCTGGCAGCGCGCCAAGGCGGCGATCATGGATGGTGAGCACTTTCTGGTCGTGCTCGACGAGATCACCTACCCGCTGATCTACGGCTGGCTGCCGCTGGACGAGGTGCTGCAGACCCTGCGGCAGCGCCCCAAGGACGTGCACGTGTGCCTCACCGGCCGCCGCTGCCCGCCCGAGCTGATCGAGCTGGCCGACACGGTGACCGAGATGACGCTCGTCAAGCACGCCTTCAAGGCCGGTGTGCCGGCGCAGCGGGGGATCGAGGATTGAGCGAGGACGGGGCCATGCCCACCCACCGCTACCCCGACGCCGACCGCGCCGCGCTGTACCGCGCCATCGTCGAGCGGCGCGACATGCGGCACTTTCTGCCCGGCCAGACGGTGGCGCCGGCGCTGCTGCAGCGCCTGCTGCAGGCCGCGCACTGGGGGCCCAGCGTGGGCTTCATGCAACCGTGGCGCTTTCTGCGCATCACGCGGCCGGCGCTGCGCGAGCAGTTGCACGCCTGCGTCGAGCGCGAACGCCAGCGCACCGCGCAGGCGCTGGGCGAGCGGCAGGCCGAGTTCCTGCGGCTGAAGGTGGAGGGCATCCGCGAGTGCGCCGAACTGCTGGCCGTGTGCCTGGCCGACGGGCGCGAGCGTCACGTGTTCGGCCGCCGCACCATGCCCTACATGGACATCGCCTCGGTGGGCTGCGCGCTGCAGAACCTGTGGCTGGCGGCGCGGGCCGAGGGGCTGGGCGTGGGCTGGGTGTCGGTGTTCGAGCCGGCCGAGGTGGCGGCGCTGCTGCAGCTGCCCGAAGGTGCCAGCCCGCTGGCGCTGCTGTGCATCGGGCCGGTGGCGTCCTTCTACGGGCAGCCCATGCTGCAGCAGCAGCGCTGGGCCAGCCGCGCGCCGCTGGCCGAGGTGGTGTTCGACGACGCCTGGGGCGCCCCCGCCGACTGGCTGAGCGAAGATGCCGCGCAGGAGTACGATGGCGCTGGCCCCGCTGCATGACGGCGCCGGCCCGTCGCCCCTGATCCACATGCCACCCCCGCTCGTCGAACACCATTACCCCACGCCCCTGGGCGACATGGTCGCGCTGTTCTCGCCGCGCGGCCTGTGCCTGCTGGAGTTCAGCCGCGACACCCAAGGCCTGGATCGCGAGTGGCGTGACGTGGAGCGCCACGCCGGCGCCGCGGCCGCACCGGGCGAGGACGCGCGCACGCGCCTGCTGGGCGAGGAGCTCGACGCCTACTTCCAGGGTCGGCTGCAGCGCTTCACCACGCCGCTCGACTGCGTCGGCACGCCGTTCCAGCGCAGCGTGTGGCAGGCGCTGCTGGGCATCCCGTATGGCCAGACCCGCAGCTACGCCCAGCAGGCGGCGCAGATCGGCCGGCCCACGGCCACGCGCGCCGTGGCGGCGGCCAACGGGCAGAACAAGATTTCCATCATAGTGCCCTGCCACCGCGTCATCGGCAGCGACGGCCGGCTCACCGGTTATGGTGGCGGCCTGCCGCGCAAGCAATGGCTGCTGGCGCTGGAGCGTGATGGCGCGGCGCCACAATATCCCTTGATCTGAAATTTCCACGCATTCAGGAGAACCCCATGCCCCCAGCCACCCTGGCCGAACAACCCGTCACCCTGCACAAGCCGTCGGCACCGCCGGCCGGCACCGGCCGCTGGACGGTGGAGCAGATCGAGGCGCTGCTCAACCTGCCGTTCAACGACCTGCTGTGGCAGGCGCAGCAGGTGCACCGCCAGCACTTCGACGCCAACCAGGTCGAGCTGGCCACGCTGCTGTCCGTCAAGACCGGCGGCTGCCCGGAGGACTGCGGCTACTGCCCGCAGTCGGTGCACTACGACACCGGCGTGAAGGCCGAGAAGCTGATGGCCAGCGGCGAGGTGCGCCAGGCCGCCGAAGCCGCCAAGGCCGCCGGCGCCACGCGCTTTTGCATGGGCGCCGCCTGGCGCGCGCCCAAAGACCGCGACATCGACGCCGTGGCCGAGCTGGTGCGCACCGTGAAGGACGTGGGCATGGAAGCCTGCGTCACCCTTGGCATGCTGGCCGAGGGCCAGGCCGAGCGGCTGAAGGACGCCGGGCTGGACTACTACAACCACAACCTCGACTGCGCGCCCGACTTTTACGGCGAGATCATCAGCACGCGCGACTACCAGGACCGGCTCGACACCCTGGAGCGCGTGCGCTCTGCCGGCGTGCGCGTGTGTTCGGGCGGCATCATCGGCATGGGCGAAAGCCGCCGCCAGCGCGCCGGCCTGATCGCGCAACTGGCCAACCTGGCGCCCGACTACCCCGAGAGCGTGCCCATCAACCACCTGGTCAAGGTGCAGGGCACGCCGCTGGCCGCGCAGCCCGACCTGGACCCGCTGGAGTGGGTGCGCATGATCGCCGCCGCCCGCATCACCATGCCCAAGGCCCGCGTGCGCCTGTCGGCCGGCCGCCAGCAGCAGAGCGATGCGCTGCAGGCGCTGGCCTTCCTGGCCGGCGCCAACAGCATCTTCTACGGCGAGAAATTGCTGGTCACCGGCAACCCCGACGTGGACGCCGACCGCGCGCTGATGCAGCGCCTGGGCATCCGCGCCGAAGCCGGCGTGCCGGGTGTGGCGGCGTTTGATTGATTGAAAGCCTTTGGCTGCTCCAGCGCCCGCCCTGCGGGTGCGGGAAGCTATTCTTATGATAGCTTTCGGCGCTGTGAATGCACGGCCTGCACGCGCTTCGTGACGCCTTCATGACGGCCGCGCTGGTAGTCTTCCCAACGGTAACGCTCCCAGCTATCCACGCGCCGACCCCTTTCCTAGACTGCCTTCGTTGACGCAGCGGCCCTGCCGGCAGGGCGCTGCAGGTCGGCGCGTGCTGCCTGTCTGGCGGCGCACGCGCCATTCACTTGAAGGCAGTTCATGGCTCTCACCGTTTCCGATGCACCCGGCAGGCCCGTCGTCACCGCGCCGCCCCCTCCGCCGCCACCGCCGCCGCCACCCCCTCCGCCGCCGCGCAAGCAGGTCGATGCCGCCGTGCGCCAGCCCGCGCTGCACCAGGCCAAGCCTGACG
>JAEXBL010000089.1 GCA_023394015.1 Pseudomonadota bacterium
CTCACGGCCAGCGCGGCCGGCAGGGCGACGCGCGCGCCCGCCGCGGTGCTGGCCGCCGCGCCGGCCCCCGCCGCGGTGCCGACCACCGAGGCCACGGGCAACATCGACAGGCCCACGGAGGCTTCGCTCTGCGCCAGCGCCGGTGGCGTGGCGGCCCACAACATGGCGCCGGCGCACAGCACGGCCGCGGTGGCGCGGCGCAGGGATTGGGCAAGGGATTCATCAGACATGATTTCGCTCCTGAATGGATAGCTGCCGGTGCTTTTTTGACAGGCGCTGCAGCGTGTTTTGATGTGGCGACGAGCGGCGCCGCTCATTCCACCGCCTCGGCGGCAGCGTTGCGGGCCTCGCGGCGACCACGCAACTCGGCCTCCAGTAGGTCGGCCTCCTGCCGGTCGCGCAGCATCTTGGCCAGCGTGAAGGCGCAGGTGATCAGGTACAGCCAACTCACGCCCAGGAACACCTTGTAGGTGGGGTTGACGTCCATGCGCAGCAGGCCCCAGGCGGTGAGCGCCATCGCCAGGCCGAAGCCGCCCCACACCACCAGCTTGAACATTGGCGTGTCGGGCACGCGGCGCTGCGCGGGCTGGGCGCAGGCCTCGCTGTCGCGCACGAACTTCGACAGCACGAAGGCGGTGGACAGGCAGAACAGGTAGCCCATGAACATGAAGGCGCGGTCCAGGTCCTGCCCCGGCAGCCAGGCCAGGCCAATGGCGCACAGCGTGAGCGCGATGCCGAACGAGGCCCACACCTGCAGTTGCCAGGGCTTGGAGTCACGACGGATGAGGGGTTGCATAGGGTTCCATGAAGAGGGGTTGAACATGGAACGGAGTGTGGGTCGGGCGCGGCGAAAAAGCAGCGAATATGCGGCGAAGCGACTTTATCTCGCCCGTTAGGTATCTTTTTAAGATACTTTTGAGGTGAGAATAGCCCCTCAATCAGGCGCACCCAGCTCACCGACGCTCCCCCAAAACCCCTGCCGCCCGCAGGCCCTCGGCTTGCCCCGGCCTGCGCCCCAGCGCACCATGGCCCCAGCCCGACCGAGGAGCGCCGCCATGTCCCCTGCCCCGCCCACCACCGAAGCGCCCTGGCGCCACATCCTGCACGGCACGCCCGACGCGCTGATCTACGCCGACCGGCAGGGCGTGATCCGCGCCTGGAACCCCGGCGCCGAGGCCGTGTTCGGCTTCAGCGCCGCCGAGGCGCTGGGCCAGAGCCTGGACCTGATCATTCCCGAGCGCCTGCGCGCGGCGCACTGGCACGGCTTTCACCGCGCCATGGCCAGCGGCGCCACCAGCCACGGCGCGCAGGTGCGCACCACCCGCGGCACCCACCGGGACGGCCGCAAGCTCTACGTGGACATGAGCTTCGGCGTGGTCAAGGACGAGGCCGGCACCGTGCTCGGCTCGGTGGCCATGGCGCGCGACGTGACCGAGCGCTACCTGGCCGAACGCGGCGCCGCCGCAGCCGCTTAGGCGCCCGCGCCCAGCAGGCCCGCCACCCGCGCCTGCAGCCCCTCGGGCGAGGCCTGCGCCGCCGGCACGGCGGGGCCCACGTTCAGCCCTACGCGGTTGAAGATGCCGCGCCGGAACGGCCGCACCATGGCGCCTTCCTTCTCGATGCGGCTGAAGTACGAGCCCCACAGGTTGGTCAGCGCCATCGGCACCACCGGCACCTGCAGGCCGTCTTTCTCGGCCTGCTCCAGGATCTTCATCACGCCGCCCTTGAAGGGCTGCAGCCGTCCGTCGCGGGTGATGCCGCCTTCGGGAAAGATGCCCAGCAGATCGCCCTCGCGCAGCACCTGCGCGGCGGTGTCGAAGGCGCGCTGGTAGGTGGCGGCATCGTCCTTCTGCGGCGCGATGGGAATCGCCTTGGCCAGGCGGAACAGCCAGCCCAGCAGCGGCACCTTGAAGATGCGGTGGTCCATGATGAAGCGGATCGGGCGCGGGCTGGCGGCCATCAGCAGCACGGCGTCGACAAAGCTCACGTGGTTGGCCACCAGCACGGCCGGGCCCTCGGCCGGGATGTGCGCGTCGCCCGTGACCTTGTAGCGGTAGACGATGCGCGAGGCCACCCAGGCGACGAAGCGCAGCAGGTACTCGGGCACCAGCATGAAGATGTAGAACGCCACCACCGCGTTGGCCAGGCCGACGACGAGGAAGATCTGCGGAATCGTGAACCCCGCCTGCAGCAGCAGCCCGGCGATGACGGCGCTGGCGATCATGAACAGCGCGTTCAGGATGTTGTTGGCGGCGATGATGCGCGCCCGGTGCGTGGGCGCGCTGCGCAGCTGGATCAGCGCGTACATGGGTACGCTGTAGAGGCCCGCGAACAGGCTGAGCAGCAGCAGATCGCCCATCACGCGCCAGTGCGCCGGCTGTGCCAGAAAGCTGCCCAGCGTGTGGCCGGCCGAGGGCGGCAGCCCGCGCGAGGCGAAGTACAGATCCACCGAGAACAGCGTCATGCCGATGGCGCCCAGCGGCACCAGGCCGATTTCCACGTGCCGGTGGCTCAGCCGCTCGCACAGCAGCGAGCCCGCGCCGATGCCGACCGAGAACACCACCAGCAGCAGCGAGGCCACCTGCTCGTTGCCGTGCAGCACCTCCTTGGCGAAGGCCGGAAAGTTGGCCAGGAACACCGCGCCGAAGAACCACATCCACGAGATGCCCAGCATGGAGCGGAACACCACGGTGTTGCCGTGCGCCAGCTTCAGGTTGCGCCAGGTTTCGCTGACCGGGTTCCAGTTGATGCGCAGGCCCGGGTCGGTGGCCGGCGCGCGCGGGATGAACTGCGCCGCCACGCGGCCGGCCAGCGCCAGCGCCACGCAGGCGATGGCCACCGACGCATGCCCCACCTGCGGCACCGCCACCAGCAGCCCGCCCACCACGTTGCCCAGCAGGATGGCGACGAAGGTGCCCATCTCCACCATGCCGTTGCCGCCTGTCAGCTCGCGCTCGTTCAGCGCCTGCGGCAGGTAGGCGAACTTCACCGGCCCGAACACCGTGGACTGCAGGCCCAGCAGAAAGATGCAGGCCAGCAGCACCGGCACCTGCTGCGCCATCAGCGCCCAGGCGGCCAGCCCGGCGATGGCGATCTCGGCCTCCTTCAGACGCCGGATCAGCCAGGACTTCTCCAGCTTGTCGGTGAGCTGCCCGCTGGTGGCCGAGAACAGCAGAAACGGCAGGATGAACAGCGCCCCGATCACCAGCCCCGCCATCGCCGGCGGCAGCCAGCCCACGCTGAGCTGGTAGGTCACCATCACCGTGAGGGCGAACTTGAACAGGTTGTCGTTCGCCGCGCCACCGAACTGCGTCCAGAAAAACGGTGCAAAGCGGCGCTGGCGCATCAGCGCGAACTGGTTGGGCGCCTCGGGCGCGGCGGCGTGCGCCGCCCCGGGCAAGGCTGCGGGCGCGGAGGCCTGGGGCGCCAGGGCGCCGGTGGGCTGGTTCATGGAAACACTTCCTCGGTCAAAGCTGGTGTCTGCTTGTCAGCGGATTGTGCGGGCAGCGCGAGCACGCGAAGCGCCCCGCGCCAGCGACTGCAGCGCGCGCACCACAGGCCAGGCCGCCAGCGCCGCCAACAGGTGCTTGGCGCTGTGGCCGCTGATGAGCTGCTGCGTCAGCGCGAACACCGGCGCATCGGCCAGCTCCAGCGCCTTGGCGACGGCGTAGAAGGCGATCACGCCGATGATGGAAAAGCCCAGCGCCCGCGGCTGCGGCCGGCGCAGCGCCAGCGCGGCCAGCAGCACCAGGCCACCGCCCTGCAGCACGGCCCAGGGCGTCATGTTGCCGCCCAGCCAAGCGATCAGCGCCGTCGCCGGCGCGGCCACGGCCACCAGTGTCGCCAGCGCCACGCCGGCCCGCGCGCCGATGCGG
>JAEXBL010000107.1 GCA_023394015.1 Pseudomonadota bacterium
CGGCTGGACCGCAGTCTGGGCCCCACCGCGCCGACCATGCCGCAGCGCATGGCCAGTCCGCCCCGGCTCGACAACCCGGCGCTGCAGCGCGAACTGGCGCGACTGCGGCGCGTGGCCGAGCCGGCCTCGGGATTCGGCTCGACCAATGCCGCCGCCAACGCCGCCTGGACGCTGGGCCTGATCGAACTGCATGGCGGCGCCGCCCAGCGCTCGCCCGCGCTGGCGCAGACCTGGTTCGAGCGCGCCACCCGGCTCGGTCGCCAGCCATTGGCCTATGCGGGCCTGGCGTGGTGCCACATCGAAGGCTGCAAGGGCCCGCCCGATCCGGCCGCCGCCCGGCAGGCCATCGCCAAGCTGCGCCCGCGCTACCGCGCCCGCGCCCTGTACCTCGAATGGCTGCTCGACAGCCGCGTGCAGCCTCTGACGGTTCGCTCCGGCGACCCGCAGGGCATGAGCAGCCTGCAGCTGCCGATGCGCGACAGGCTGGTGCGCGCCGCCAACGAAGGCGATGCACAGGCCCGCATCGAGCTGGGTCTGGAAGCCGTGACCAACGGCGACCTGCCCGCCGCCAGGGCTTTCTTCGAGGCAGCGCAATCGAAGTCGCGCGCCGCCGCCGCCAACCTGGAGTTGATCGGCCCGCAGGCCACGCGCGCCGTGCGCGCGGCCCCGGCCGCGCCGCAAGAGGCCCAGCAGTTGCTGGAACGGGCCCAGCGCCAGCACCGCGGCATTGGCGCGCCCGCCAATTACGTGGAGGCGCTGCGCCTGTACCAGGCCGCCACCGCCAAGGGCAGCGCCGCCGCCAAGCGCATGCTGGGCATGATCACCTCGCGCCCGCTGCCCGACGGCTCGGTCAACGTGGCGTGGATGGCACAACTGGCCTACGTGGACACCGACAGCTCGCTGCCACAGCTCGACACCCGGGCGCTGGCGACGATGATGTACCGCGACCCCACGCCCTTGTTCGACCTGTTGCCCGACAACTGGCAGCGGGAGCTGACCACCGTCCGGCGCTGACGGGCGGGGCCGCGCGGCGCTGAAGTGCCGGCCGCCCCCGCGCCGGATCAGGCCAGCCCCGCGCTGCCCTCGCCATCGGGGCCGTCACCGCGCCGCGGCACCAGTACCTGCAGCGGGTGCGGCGCGGCCTGAAACACCAGCGGCGTGGGCAGCCACAGCGTTTCGCCGTCGATGGCCACCGGCATGTGGGGCTGGCGCCGGCGCGGGCGCACCTGCAATTGCTCGAAGGCAAAGCGGTCCACGCGCTGGGCGCTGTCCAACCGGCCAATGCTGCCGCGCAGCACCCGCCACAGGGTGCGCCAGGCCGGCAGGGGCAGCAAGGTGGTGGCGGCCAGGCGCCCGTCGGTGGCGGCTGGTGCCTGGCGCAGGCCGAGGGCGCGCAGTTGCAGCGCGTTGTGGCCGACGTGCAACGTGCGCGTGCGCACCACCCGCGCTTCCCCATGGGCGTGCAGTTCCAGCGTCATGAGGCTGCCGCCGCGCAGCAGCGTGCCCAGGCTGGCCCAGCGCGACGCCCAGGGCTGATGGCCCGTGCCGGGCGGCGCCTGCTCCTGCGCTGCGAGCAGCGGCGGGTACAGGCCCACGCTGGCATGCACCAGAAACAGGCGCTCGCCCACCATGCCGACGGGCATGGGCTCGCTGCGCGCCTGCAGCAGGGCCTGCAGGGCCGGCTCGGGCTGCAGCGGCATGCCGAGGGCGCGGGCGAAGAAGTTGCAGTGGCCCTGCGGCAGCACGCCCAGCACCAGGTTGGCGTTCCAGGCAGCCTGGGCCACGGTGTTCAGGGTGCCGTCGCCGCCGACGGCCACCACGGCGCCGCGCGCCTCGCGGGCGGCGTTGACGGCGCGGCCGATGACGGCGTTCAGCTCGCCCGGCTGGTGGGCGACGAAGCCGTCACCGGCGCGGCCCGCGGCCTGCAGCCGCGCCTGGACCAGCGGCAGCAGCCGCGCCGTGTCGTCCTGGCCGGACGCGGCGTTGAAGACGAAGAACAGGGGTGGCGCGGCCGGGTGCATGGTGCCCACAATGTAGTCGGCCCGCGGGCGCCCGGCTGTCGGCCGGCGGCGCCAGCGCGTTGCGGCCGACCGCGCCTTGCCCGCGTTTCTGCGCGCTGCCGCCGGCGCCACAGGCGCCATCGACGGGCTGGCGCGATCAGTCGCCTCAGGCGCCGGCGCGCAGCGCCTGGCGCAACTGCTCGCCGATCTCGGGCCGCTCGGCGAACGGGTCGGGCGGGTTCTGGATGGCGACGATGGCGTCCATGCGCGACTTGACGTTGCCCAGCGCCCGGGGGTGGCTGAAGACGTAGAACTGGTCCTGCGCGATGGCCTCGAACACCTTGTGCGCCACCTCGGCCGCCGTGACCTTGCCGCTGCCGGTGGCCTTCTCGGTCATGGCCTGCTGGATGCGCTGGCTGGCCGTGGGCTCGCCGGCGGGCAGGTCGGCCGGGCGGTTGCGCTCGCTGTGGTGGATGCCGGTGGTGACGAAGTACGGGCACAGCACGCTGGCGCCGATCTGGTCGGTGACCAGGCGCAGGTCCTGGTATAGCGTCTCGGTCAGCGCCACCACGGCGTGCTTGCTGACGTTGTAGACGCCCATGTTGGGCGGCGTCAGCAGGCCGGCCATGCTGGCGGTATTGACGATGTGGCCCTCGTAGGCCGGGTCGGCGCGGGCGGCGTCCAGCATCATCGGCGTGAAGGCGCGCACGCCGTGGATGACGCCCCACAGGTTGACGCCCAGCACCCATTCCCAGTCCTTGACGCTGTTCTCCCAGATCAGCCCGCCGGAGCCGACGCCGGCGTTGTTGAACACGAAATGCGGCGCGCCGAATTTTTCCTTCACGTCCTGGGCCAGCTGGTCCATCTCGGCGGGCTTGCTCACGTCCACGCGGCGCGCCAGGGTGGGCGCGCCCAGCGCCTGCATCTCGGCCTCGGCCGCCGCCAGCGCATCGGCCTGGATGTCGACCAGCACCACGTTCATGCCGCGCTGCGCGGCGATGCGCGCGGACTCCAGGCCGAAGCCTGAGCCGGCGCCGGTCAGCACGGCGGTTTTGCCTTGAAAGTTCTCGATCACGTGAATGGCTCCTGATAAGGGATGGCTTGAGAAAACAGCCGGACGCGAAGGGCGCGAAATGTTCGCGAAGGACGCGAAAAAGAAGCTCGCAGGTTGTTCTGGATTTCTTTCGCGCGCTTCGCGTCTCTTTTGCGTTCTTCGCGTCCGCTTGTTGGATGTTCAGTACGGCATCGCCCGCGCCACGATGGCGCCCAGGTCCACGCCCGCACCCAGCGTGCCGAACACGTCGTGCCGCTGGGCGATGCGCGAATCGCAGAAGGCGCCGAACACGGCCGGCGGCGCCGACCGGGCCAGCAGCGCGGCCTGCACCGCCAGCGCCACGTCGCGCGCCAGGGTGCGCGCGGTGGCCTCGGTGGCGTGCTGGTCGATCAGCGTGGGCAGCGCGTCGATCGTGCGGTCCAGCGCGGCGTGCTGGCCGCGTGCCGGCGCCAGCTCGTGCG
>JAEXBL010000121.1 GCA_023394015.1 Pseudomonadota bacterium
GATCGTGCCGGCGCCGGACTTCCCCACCGGCGGCATCATCTACGGCATCCAGGGCGTGAAGGACGGCTACCGCACCGGACGCGGCCGCGTGGTGATGCGCGCCAAGGTGCACTTCGAGGACATCGACCGCGGCCAGCGCCAGGCGATCATCGTCGACGAGCTGCCCTACCAGGTGAACAAGAAGACGCTGCAGGAGCGCATGGCCGAGCTGGTGCACGAAAAGCGCATCGAAGGCATCAGCCACATCCAGGACGAGTCCGACAAGTCCGGCATGCGCCTGGTGATCGAGCTCAAGCGCGGCGAAGTGCCCGAGGTGGTGCTGAACAACCTGTACAAGCAGACCCAGCTACAGGACACCTTCGGCGTCAACATGGTGGCGCTGATCGATGGCCAGCCCAAGCTGTGCAACCTGAAGGAGTTGCTGCAGGTCTTCATCCAGCACCGGCGCGAGGTGGTGACGCGGCGCACCGTGTACGACCTGCGCAAGGCGCGCGACCGCGGCCACGTGCTGGAAGGCCTGGCGGTGGCGCTGGCCAACATCGACGAGTTCATCCGCATCATCCGCGAATCGCCCACGCCACCGGTGGCCAAGGCCGAGCTGATGGCGCGCAGCTGGGACAGCGCGCTGGTGCGCGAGATGCTCACGCGCACGCGCGAGGACGGCACCACCATCAGCGCCGACGACTACCGCCCGGACGATCTGAACCGCGCCTACGGCCTGCAACAGGACGGCCTGTACCGCCTGTCCGACATCCAGGCGCAGGAGATCCTGCAGATGCGCCTGCAGCGCCTGACGGGCCTGGAGCAGGACAAGATCGTCGCCGAATACAAGGACGTGATGGCCGAGATCGAGGACCTGCTCGACATCCTGGCCAAGCCGGCGCGCGTGTCGGCCATCATCGGCGACGAGCTGTCGGCGCTGAAGGCCGAATTCGGCCAGACCAAGGCCGGTGCGCGCCGCTCCACCATCGAGCACAACGCGCAGGACCTGGCCACCGAAGACCTGATCACGCCCACCGACATGGTGGTCACGCTCAGCCACGCCGGCTACATCAAGGCCCAGCCGCTGGGCGAGTACCGGGCACAAAGGCGCGGCGGGCGCGGCAAGCAGGCCACGGCGACCAAGGAAGACGACTGGATCGACCAGCTCTTCATCGCCAACACGCACGACTACATCCTGTGCTTTTCCAACCGCGGCCGGCTGTACTGGCTCAAGGTGTGGGAAGTACCTTCCGGCTCGCGCGGCTCGCGCGGGCGGCCGATCGTCAACATGTTCCCGCTGGATGAAGGCGAGAAGATCAACGTGGTGCTGCCGCTGGTCGGCGAAGCCAGCCGCTTCCCGGACGACCGCTACGTCTTCATGGCCACCTCGATGGGCACGGTCAAGAAGACCTCGCTGGCCGACTTCAGCAACCCGCGCAAGGCCGGCATCATCGCCGTCGGGCTGGACGAGGGCGACTTCCTGATCGGCGCCGCGCTGACCGACGGCGCGCACGACGTGATGCTGTTTTCCGACGGCGGCAAGGCGGTGCGCTTCGACGAGAACGACGTGCGCCCGATGGGCCGCAACGCGCGCGGCGTGCGCGGCATGCAGCTGGAAGAAGGCCAGTCGGTCATCGCCATGCTGGTGGCCGACCCCGAGGCCGCCGAGGCCGGCACGGAACCGAATGCCCGCAACAGCGTTCTCACGGCCACCGAAAATGGTTACGGAAAGCGCACCAACATTACCGAATACACCCGCCACGGCCGGGGCACCAAGGGCATGATCGCCATCCAGCAGAGCGAGCGCAACGGCAAGGTCGTCGCGGCGACCCTGGTCGGCGTTGAGGATGAGATCATGCTGATCACCGACAAGGGCGTGCTGGTGCGCACCCGCGTGGCCGAGATCCGCGAGATGGGGCGTGCCACCCAGGGCGCCACCCTGACCGCCCTGGACGACGGCGCCCAGCTCAGCGGCCTGCAGCGCATCGTGGAAAACGATGCGCAGGAAGCCGCCGCCGATGAACCCCAAGATCCCCCAACGGAGTAAACCTTGAAAGCCTCTTTCTCCCGCATTCCTTTCGCCATCGTCCTGGTGGCGGCCTGCGCCGTGTCCACCGGCGCCCTGGCCCAGAACGACGCCAAGCGCGCGCTGGCCACCAAGCTGGCGCAGATCCAGGCCAAGGCCGACAGCGCCAACCTGGCCGGGCAGTTGACCGACACCGCCGTCGGCCCGGTGCTGGCCCACTGGTCGCAGCGCCTGGACGAAACCGTGCCGCCGGCCAAGCAAAAGGAAGTCCGCGAAAAGCTGGACGTCGAACTGAAGAAGTTCGCCGAAAGCACCTACAAGACCGTCGAGGCGCAAACCACCAAGTCGGCCGAGGCGGCCCTGGTGCCGATCTTCATGGAAAAGCTGAGCGAGGATGAACTGAAGACCATCATCGCCTACCTCGAATCGCCCGTCAGCGCCAAGTTTCAGGCGCTCGGCCCCGAGGCCGCCAACGTCTGGGCGCAGCGCGTGGTGGATGCCACCAAGACCTCGGTCGAAAGCGGCATCAAGGGCTTTGACGCCGCGGCCAACCGCATCGTGAGCGCGGCGTCGGGCAGTGCCGCGCCGGCGAAGAAGTAAAGTCACCCTTGTCCCGCACAGCGCCGGCACCTGGCCGGCGTGCGTCGTCTTGTCCGTCCTGCCGCCCATGAGTTCGCCCCAGCCCATCCAGTCCGACGCGCTTGCCAAGCTGCGTGTACAGATCGACAGCCTGGACGCCCAGTTGCTGTCGCTGCTGAACCAGCGCGCCCGCGTGGCCGAGGAGGTGGGGGAGCTCAAGCGCCAGGAGGGCACGCCCTTCTTCCGCCCCGACCGCGTGGCGCAGGTCATCGACAAGGTGCAGGCCGCCAACCCCGGCCCGCTGCAGAACCAGCATGTGGCCGCCATCTGGCGCGAGATCATGTCGGCCTGCCTGGCGCTGGAAGTGCCGCAGCGCGTGGCCGTGCTGGGGCCGCAGGGCACCTTCTGCGAGCAGGCCGCCATCGAATACTTCGGCAGCGCCGCCAACCTGATCTACTGCAATAGCTTCGACGAGGTCTTTCACGCCACCGCCGCGGGCACCGCGCAGTTCGGCGTGGTCGGCATGGAGAACTCCACCGAAGGCGTGGTGGCGCGCTCGTTCGACCTGTTCCTGCATTCGCCCGTGCACGCGGTGGGCGAGGTCAGCCTGCTGGTGCGCCACAACCTGCTGCGGCAGGTGAATGCGCTCGACGGCATCGAGGTGGTGCTGGCCCACCCGCAGGCGCTGGTGCAGTGCCAGGGCTGGCTCAACGAGCACCTGCCGCGAGCCGAGCGCCGCGCCGTCTCCAGCAACGCCGAGGGCGCCCGCCTGGCCGCCACCAACCCGGCCTGGGCGGGCCTGGCCAGCGAGCGCGCGGCGGCCCAGTTCGGCCTGCACATCGTGGCCCACGCCGTCCAGGACGAAGCCACCAACCGCACGCGCTTTGCCGTCATCTGCCTGCCGCAGACGCTGGCCATGCCCGAGGCCACCGGGCGCGACTGCACCAGCATCGTGGTGTCGGTGCCCAACAAGCCGGGCTCGGTGCACGACATGCTGGCACCGTTGAAAAAGCACGGTGTCAGCATGACGCGCTTCGAGTCGCGCCCCGACAAGTCCGGCAAGTGGGAATACTATTTCTACATCGACCTGCAGGGCCATCCGAGCCAGCCCAACGTGGCGGCGGCGCTGGCCGAGCTGCAGGCCTACTGCGCCTTCTTCAAGATGCTGGGCGCCTACCCCCTGGCACAGGATGTTTGAACAACTCGGACTGATCGGCTGCGGCCTGATGGGCGGGTCGTTCGCGCTGGCGCTCAAGCGCGCCGGCCTGGTGCGCCGCATCGTCGGCTACAGCAAATCGCCCTCCACCACCGCGCGCGCGCTGCAAATGGGCGTGATCGATGTCGAGGCGCCGTCGGCGCTGCTGGCGGTCTCGGGCGCCGACCTGGTGCTGCTGGCGGTGCCGGTGGCCGCCACCGAGACCACGCTGAAGGCCATCCGCCACCTGGTGCACCCCGACATGCTGATCATGGACGTCGGCTCCAGCAAGCGCGACGTGGTGGACGCCGCGCGCCGCGTGCTCAAGCACGACGTGGGCGTGTTCGTGCCCTGCCACCCGATCGCCGGGCGCGAGGTTTCCGGTGTCGAGAATGCCGACCCCGGCCTGTACGACGGCCGCCAGGTCATCGTCACGCCCATCGAGCGCACGCTCACCGCCCAGCTCGACCGCGCCACCACCCTGTGGCGCGCGCTGGGCTGCGAGGTGGTCACGATGTCGCCCGAATCGCACGACGCCGCCTTCGCCGCCGTCAGCCACCTGCCGCACCTGCTGGCCTTTGCGCTGATGAACAGCATCACCAGCCAGGCCGACGGGGCCAACTACCTGTCGCTGGCGGGGCCGGGCTTTCGCGACTTCAGCCGCATCGCCGCCGCCGACCCGCAGATGTGGCGCGACGTGCTGATCGCCAACCGCGAGGAGCTGGCGCGCCAGACCGAGCACTTCCAGCAGGCGCTGGCGGCGTTTCAGCAACTCATCAACAACGGCCAGGCCGACGACCTCGAGCGCCTGATCAACCGCGCCAGCCATGCGCGCGCCAACTGGCGCGTGTCGCCCGGCGCGCGCTGACCGCCCGCACCGCCCCCCGTGTTCGACACCGAATTTCTCGACCTGCCGGCGCTCAGCGCCGTGTCCGGCACCGTGCGCCTGCCGGGCTCCAAAAGCATCTCCAACCGGGTGCTGCTGCTGGCAGCGCTGTGCGAGGGCCGCACCACCGTGCACGAGCTGCTCGACTCCGACGACACGCGCGTGATGCTGCAGGGGCTGCGCCAGCTCGGCTGCGGCATCACGGTGGCCGGCACGACGGCGGTCATCGACGGCCTGGGCGGCCGCCCGCGCCAGCCGCAGGCCGAGATCTTCCTGGGCAACGCCGGCACCGCCATGCGCCCGCTCACCGCCGCGCTGGCGGTGCTGGGCGGCGACTACACCCTGTCCGGCATCCCGCGCATGCACGAGCGGCCCATCGGCGACCTGGTCGATGCGCTGCGCGCGCTGGGCTGCCGCATCGACTACCTGGGCCAGCCCGGTTACCCGCCGCTGGCCATCGGCCAGCCGCAGCTGCACGTCGATCGGCCGATCCCGGTGCGCGGCGATGTCTCCAGCCAGTTCCTCACCGCGCTGCTGATGGCGTTGCCGCTGGCGGCGCAGGCGCAGGACGTGGTGATCGAGGTGGTGGGCGAGCTGATTTCCAAGCCCTACATCGAGATCACGCTGCAGCTGCTGGCGCGCTTTGGCGTGGCCGTGCGGCGCGAGGGCTGGGCGCGCTTCGTCATTCCGGCCGGCAGCCGCTACCAGTCGCCGGGCGAGATCCACGTCGAGGCCGATGCCTCGTCGGCCAGCTACTTCATCGCAGCCGGTGCCCTGTCGGCGGGGGCTGAAGGCCAGCAGGGCTTGAAGATCGAAGGCCTGGGCGAGCAGGCGATCCAGGGCGACATCCGCTTCGTCGACGCCGCCCGGCTGATGGGCGCGCAGATCGACAGCGGCCCCAACTGGCTGCAGGTGCGCCGCGGCGCCTGGCCGCTGAAAGCCATCGACCTGGACTGCAACCACATCCCCGACGCCGCCATGACCCTGGCCGTGATGGCACTGTACGCCGACGGCCCCAGCACCCTGCGCAACATCGCCAGCTGGCGCGTGAAGGAGACCGACCGCATCGCCGCCATGGCGACCGAGCTGCGCAAGCTCGGCGCGCAGGTGGAAGAAGGCGCCGACTTCATCCGCGTCTGGCCCCTCGCCGACGCCCAGGCCTGGCGCGCCGCGGCGATCCACACCTACGACGACCACCGCATGGCCATGTGCGCCTCACTCGCGGCCTTCAACCCGGCCGGCCTGCCGGTGCGCATCGAAGACCCGAAGTGCGTGGCCAAGACCTTCCCCGACTACTTCGAGGCCCTGTTCGCCGTCGCCCAGCCCGCCGCTGCGGTGCCGGTGATCTGCATCGACGGCCCCACGGCCTCCGGCAAGGGCACGCTGGCCAGCGCGGTGGCGCGCCGGCTGGGCTACCACTACCTCGACTCCGGCGCGCTGTACCGGCTCGCCGGCCTGGCCGCCCGCCGCGCCGGGCTGGCGCTGGAGCCGGCGCAGGAAGCCGCCCTCAGCGCCCTGGCGCAGACCCTGCCGGTGCGCTTCGGGCCAGACACCATCTGGCTCGGCGACGAGGACGTGAGCGAGGCCATCCGCACCGAAGCCGCCGGCATGGACGCCTCCCGCGTGTCGGCCTTGCCCGGCGTGCGCCAGGCGCTCCTGGATTTGCAGCACGGCTTTGCCCGCCTGCCCGGCCTGGTGGCCGACGGCCGGGACATGGGCACAGTGATCTTCCCCAAGGCGCCGCTCAAGATCTACCTCACCGCCAGCGCCGAGCAGCGCGCCGAGCGGCGCCATAAGCAATTGATTTCCAAGGGAATTGCTGCTAAAATCGCCGACCTTCGCGCGGACCTGGAAGCGCGCGACGCGCGGGATCAAACCCGCAGTGCGTCGCCCCTGGAACCCGCGCAAGACGCCCTGCTGCTGGACAACTCGCACCTGAGCATCGAGGAATCGGTCGATCAAGTGCTTGGCTGGTGGCAGGCCAGGCAGCCCTTCCACGCGTCCTGTGAACCGTGGGCGCGCTGCCCACCCGGCCACGCGGCATGAAGCGTGTGGTGGCCGGCTACGGTCCAGCCCGACTTCCCTTTTTCGCGCGCCCAGCGCACCGAGTCGGCTGGTTGTTCAACCTCAACCCCGCGGTTCATCCGCAAACCCAAGCCTTCCGCCACCAGCCTTTTAGAAACGATTGCACGGTGCCGTCGTGAACCTGCGTGTGCGAAACAAGGAAACCCTTCATGTCTGAATCTTTTGCCCAGTTGTTCGAGGAATCCCTGCAGCGCACCGAAATGCGCCCGGGTGAAGTCATCACCGCCGAAGTGGTGCGTGTCGAGCACAGCTTCGTCGTCGTGAATGCCGGCCTCAAGTCCGAGGCCTACATCCCGATCGAGGAATTCAAGAACGACCAAGGCGAGCTCGAGGTCGAGCCCGGCGCCTTCGTGCCGGTGGCCATCGGCTCCATCGAGAACGGCTACGGCGACACCATCCTCAGCCGCGACACCGCCAAGCGCCTGGCCTCGTGGCTGGCGCTGGAGCAGGCGCTGGAGTCCGGCGAGTTCGTCACCGGCACCACCGCTGGCCGGGTCAAGGGCGGCCTGACGGTGCTGGTCAACGGCATCCGCGCCTTCCTGCCCGGTTCGCTGGTCGACACCCGTCCCACCAAGGACCTGACTCCGTACGAGAACAAGACCATGGAGTTCAAGGTCATCAAGCTGGACCGCAAGCGCAACAACGTGGTGCTGAGCCGCCGCGCCGTGGTCGAGGCCAGCATGGGCGAGGAGCGCGCCAAGCTGCTGGAAACCCTGAAGGAAGGCGCCATCGTCGACGGCGTGGTCAAGAACATCACCGAGTACGGTGCCTTCGTCGACCTGGGCGGCATCGACGGCCTGCTGCACATCACCGACATGGCCTGGCGTCGCGTGCGCCACCCGTCCGAGGTGGTGCAGGCCGGCCAGGAAATCCAGGCCAAGATCCTCAAGTTCGACGTCGAGAAGCAGCGCGTCAGCCTGGGCCTCAAGCAGATGGGCGACGACCCCTGGCTGGGCGTGAGCCGCCGCTACCCGCAGGGCACGCGCATGTTCGGCAAGGTCACCAACATCGCCGACTACGGCGCCTTCGTCGAGCTGGAGCCCGGCATCGAGGGCCTGGTCCACGTGTCCGAGATGGACTGGACCAACAAGAACGTGGCGCCCAACAAGATCGTGTCGCTGGGCGACGAGGTCGAGGTCATGGTGCTCGACATCGACGAGGACAAGCGCCGCATCTCCCTGGGCATGAAGCAGTGCCGCGCCAACCCCTGGCAGGAGTTCGCGCAGAACACCCAGCGCGGCGACCGCGTCAAGGGCCCGATCAAGTCGATCACCGACTTCGGCGTGTTCGTCGGCCTGGCCGCCGGCATCGACGGCCTGGTGCACCTGTCCGACCTGTCCTGGAACGAGCCCGGCGAAGCCGCCGTGCGCAACTACAAGTAGGGCCAGGAAGTCGAGGCCATCGTGCTGGCCGTCGACGTCGACCGCGAGCGCATCAGCCTGGGCATCAAGCAGCTGGACCAGGACCCGTTCACCACCTTCGTGTCGGTCAACGACCGCGGCCAGTCGGTGACCGGCAAGGTCAAGAGCGTGGATGCGCGCGGCGCCGAGATCGACCTGGGCAACGACGTGGTGGGCTACCTGCGCGCGTCGGAGATCAGCCGCGACCGCGTGGAAGACGCTAGCCAGGTGCTGAAGGTGGGCGACGAGGTGACCGCCGTGGTGGTCAACGTCGACCGCAAGACGCGCAACATCCAGCTGTCCGTCAAGGCCAAGGACGCCGCCGACACGCAGGAAGCCATGGCCAGCCTGAGCCAGAGCACCGGCACCGCCGGCACCACCAGCCTGGGCGCCCTGCTGCGCGCCAAGCTGGACAGCAGCGAGAAGTGATGACAAATGACCTCGCCGCTGCGCGGCGTCGATGACCGGCGCTACGCGCCGA
>JAEXBL010000133.1 GCA_023394015.1 Pseudomonadota bacterium
GCCATCACGGCGCAGATCAAGGCGCTGGAAGAAGCGCTGGGCGTGGCGCTGTTCGACCGCCGCCCCGGCGGCATCAGCCTGACGCGCGCCGGCGAGCTGCTGCTGCCGGACGCCGAGCACATCCTCACCACCGCCGGCCACCTGCTGGGCCGCGCGCGCGAACTGCAGGGCGAAGTGACGGGGCAATTGGTGTTGGGTACGCTGGGCGACCCCGAGTCGCTGCGCCTGGGCTCGCTGCTGAGCGCGCTGGCTGAGAAGCTGCCGCTGCTGGAGATCAAGACGCGCCAGGGCGCCGCCGAAGACCTGCGCGAGCAGGTGGCGGCCGGGCTGCTGCGCGGCGCCTTCTACATCGGCATGCACCTGCCCGGCGAGGTGGGCGGCCTGCTGCTGCAGACGCTGCGCTACCGCATCGTCGCGCCCTGGCGCGAGCGTGAGCGCCTGCTGCACGCCGGCTGGCGCGAACTGGCGGCGCTGCCGTGGATCGGCGCCTCGCCGCGCCACCACGTGCAGGTGCTGCTGCAAGCGCTTTTCGCGCGGCAGGGCCTGGCGCCGCACCAGACTATCGAGTCCGACGAGGCGGCGCTGCCATTCAGCCTGGCGCGCGCCGGCGTGGGGCTGGCGCTGGTGCGCGAGGAACTGGCCCTGCAGGCCAGCGAGCGGCAGGAGGTGGTGATCTGGCCGCACGCGCGGGTGGACGCGCATCTGGGCTTCATCTACCCGCACGCCGCCGAGCACGATCCGGCGCTGGTGGCGGCGCTGTCGGTGCTGCGCAAGGTGTGGGGCTTGTCTGCACGTTGAAGTTAAACCGGTTCCCAACAAGTAGATGCTCGCGCTTCATGGGCAGACACTGGCCCTCTGTTGTGTCCGGACTCCATGCTCGCCGCGTGTCCTGTGCCGCCTGGTCGCGTCCTCGTAAACTGCTTGCCTGTCCTTTCACCGTCTTCACCCCGACATGCAAACTGTTTCCCTCGGCACCAGCGACCTGCACGTGACCCCCATCTGCCTGGGCACCATGACCTTTGGCGAGCAGGTGAACGAAGCCGATTCGCACGCCATCATGGACCGCGCCGTCGAGCGCGGCGTCAACTTCTTCGACACGGCCGAGATGTACCCCGTGCCGCCCAGCGCGCCCACCTGCGGCAGCACCGAGACCTACATCGGCAACTGGCTGAAAAGCCGCCCCGGCATGCGCCAGAAGATCGTGCTGGCCAGCAAGGTGGCCGGCCCCGCGCGCGGCATGCCGTGGATCCGCGAAGGGCAGGGCATGACGGCGGCCGACATTGAGGCGTCGTGCCATGCCTCCTTGCGCCGCCTGCAGACCGACGTGATCGATCTCAACCAGATCCACTGGCCCGAGCGCCACGTGCCGGCCTTCGGCAGCCTGTACTACGACCCCAAGCACGAGAAGTCGCAAACGCCGATCCGCGAGCAGCTTGAAGCATTGGCGAAGCTGGTGCAGGCCGGCAAGGTGCGCCACATCGGCCTGTCGAACGAAACGCCTTACGGCGTGCACGAGTTCGTGCGCCTGGCCGAAGAACACGGCTTGCCGCGCGTGGCCACGGTGCAGAACCCCTACTGCCTGATCAGCCGCGTCTATGACAACGGGCTGGACGAAACCTGCCACCGGCTGAACGTGGGCCTGCTGGCGTATTCGCCGCTGGGCTTTGGCCTGCTGACGGGCAAGTACGACGCCACCGGCATCCATTCGCCCGACGCGCCGCGCGGCCGCATGGCGCTGTACGAGCGCATGAAGAACCAGCGCTGGGGCCGCGAATCCGCACTGGCCGCCGCCCGGCGCTACAACCAGCTGGCGCGCGACCATGGCCTCACGCCCACGCAACTCGCGCTGGCCTTCTGCTACCGTTCCTGGCGCGTGGCCAGCACCATCATCGGCGTCACCACGCTGGCGCAGCTGGACGAAGACCTGGATGCCTGGAGCGTGCAGTTGTCCGACGAACTGTTGGCTGCCTGCGACGCCATCCGGCTGGAGATGCGCGATCCCGCGAATTGACGTGAAGCACCTTCTGTGTCGCCTTCGGCGCCCCCGGATCGGGTCCGGGGCAGGCTTTCCCCCTCTGCCGCGCGAGGGGGACGCAGCCGATGGCCGGGGGAACCCCGTCCATGGGTGCCTGCGCCTGGCTTGCTCCGCAGCCTTCGGGCCGCTTGAGTCTCAGGCGCTGCGGTGTTAGCGCACGGCGGCATGAGTCATTGAAAGGATCGGTGCGTGGCCAAGAAGCCGCACGTCAGCGAAACCCCGGCGACCGCGCTGCTGCGCGCGAACGGCGTGGCCTTCACCGAGCACCCGTACGACTACGTGGAGCATGGTGGCGCAGAGCACAGCGCCGCGGTGCTGGGCTTCGACCCGTTCAGCGTGGTCAAGACGCTGGTGATGCAGGACCAGAGCGGCAAGCCGCTGATCGTGCTGATGCACGGCAACCGCAAGGTCAGCACCAAGAACCTGGCGCGGCAGATCGGCGCCAAGTCGGTCGAGCCCTGCGCGCCCGAGGTGGCCAGCCGCCACAGCGGCTACCAGGTGGGCGGCACCTCGCCCTTCGGCACGCGGCGCGCCATGCCGGTGTTCATCGAGCAAAGCATTCTTGATCTGCCGCGCATCGGCATCAACGGCGGCCGGCGCGGCTACCTGATCGGCATCGACCCGCAGGTGTGCGTGCAACTGCTGGGTGCCAGGCCGGTGCAGTGCGCGCTGCCCCTCTGACGCCGGTTCACGGCGCCGGTTTCAGATCAGCAGGCGCGTCTTGTTCATGCGGCGGCCCTTGTAGCACAAGGCAGAATGCAGGCTTTGTTGATCAACGAAGTCTGCCCCCGTGTTTCCAACCCTGCTGGCGGCGCTGGCCGCCTACCTGATCGGCTCGCTGAGCTTTGCCGTCATCGTCAGCCGCGCCATGGGCCTGTCGGACCCGCGCAGCTACGGCAGCGGCAACCCGGGCGCCACCAACGTGCTGCGCTCTGGCAGCAAGGCGGCGGCCATCGTCACGCTGTTGCTCGACGCTGCCAAGGGCTGGCTGCCGGTGGTGCTGGTCAAGTGGTTCGGCGCCGCCTGGGGGCTGGGCGAGGGCACGCTGGCCCTGGTGGGGCTGGCGGCCTTCCTGGGCCACCTGTATCCGGTGTTCTTCGGCTTCAAGGGCGGCAAGGGCGTGGCCACGGCGCTGGGCGTGCTGCTGGGGTTCGAGCCGCTGCTGGCGCTGGCCACGCTGGCTAGCTTTGCCATCATCGTGGCCTTTTTCCGCTACGTGTCGCTGGCCTCGATGGTGGCGGCGCTGTTCGCCCCGGCCTATTACCTGATGGGCCACGGCGTGGCCTGGACCATGCACCCGCCGGTGCTGCTGGCCGTGGCGGTCATGGGCGGGCTGCTGATCTGGCGCCACCGCGCCAACATCCAGCGCCTGCTGGCAGGCACCGAGTCGAAGCTGGGCGCGAAGAAGCCATAGGCCGCCGTGTCGTGCGCGCGGCGCAGGGTGGCAGCGCGTCAGCGCTTCATCAGCATCATCTGATTGCCGTCGCGCCGCATGCTGAAGCGGTTGAGAAAGCTGTTGCCCAGCAGCACCATGGGCATGGCCGCGGGCACCACCACGGCGTCCACGTCGTAGGCGGTGATCTCGCCCACGCGCACGGTGGCCAGCTTGAACAGCCAGCCCGGCGCGCTGCCGTTGGCGGTGTTCATCATCACGCGCCGACCGCGCTGGTAGTTCAGCCCCAGCCGGTCGGCCTCGGCCTGGCTGATGGCGATGGTGGAGGCGCCGGTGTCGACCATGAACTGCACCGGCTTGCTGTTGATGCTGCCCTGGGCAAAGAAGTGGCCCCGCGCGTCGGCCGTGAGCGCGATGCGGTCGCCGCCGCGCGGCGCCGCGCCGCCCACGCTGGCCGGTGATTCGCCCACGCGCAGCGTGACCCGCTGGCCATCGACCAGCACCACCGCCTGGTCGCCGCGGGTGGAGAGCACCTTTACGCCCTGGTGCGTCTCGCCCGGCGCCACGGCGCGCGGCGCACCGCCGTCCACCATCAGCAGCGCCTTGCTGCCCAGCATGCCTTGCAGCGCGACGGACTGGGCGAACGCCCCATGCGGCAGCGCCGTGAGGCCGAGGGCGATCAGCGTCAGCAAAGAGGGATGGCGCATGGTGTTCTGGCAAGTTTCAATGGGAGCACTGTCAGCCGGGATGTGCGTGGCCGGGGTTCCCCCGGCCGCTGCACATGTCCCCTTGAGGGGAAGGCGCGCAGCGCCACAGGGGTGGGCCAATCAATCCCTGAAGTTGTCGAACGACAGCGGCAGGTCCGCCATGTCCTTGCGCAGCAGGGCCATCACGGCCTGCAGGTCGTCGCGCTTGGCGCCGGTGACGCGCACGCTGTCGCCCTGGATGGCGGCCTGCACCTTGAGCTTGCTGTCCTTGATCAGGCGCTGGATCTTCTTGGCGTCGTCGCTGGCGATGCCGCTTTTGACGGCGACGACCTGCTTGACCTTGTCGCCGCCGATCTTCTGCACCGCGCCCTTGTCGAGAAAGCGCACGTCCACGTTGCGCCGCGTCAGCTTGTTGCGCAGGATGTCCTCGATCTGCGCCAGCTGAAACTCGGCATCGCCCAGCAGGGTGATTTCCTTGTCCTTCAGCTCGATGGCGGCGCTGGTGCCCTTGAAGTCGAAGCGCGTGCCGATTTCCTTGGCGGCGTTGTCCACCGCGTTCTTCACTTCCACCATGTTGGGGTCGCAAACCGTGTCGAATGAGGGCATGAACCTGATCTCCTGAACAAAACCCGAATGCGACAATTCTCCCATGTTCATCGAGCGCAACGTGTCCCTGCAGTCCCTCAACAGCTTCGGCATCGCCGCGCGCGCCGCCACCCTGGTGCGCGTGCGCGGCGAGGCCGACGTGCGCGCCGTGCTGGCCGATGCCGAGCTGGGCCCGGCACGCAAGTTCGTGCTCGGCGGCGGCAGCAACATCGTGCTCACGGGCGACCTGAAGCCGGTGGTGCTGAAGGTGGAAGTGCCCGGCCGCCGCGTGGTCGGCGAGACGGCGCGCCACACCATCGTCGAGGCCGGCGCGGGCGAGAACTGGCACGACTTCGTCACCTGGACGCTGGACCAGGGCCTGCCCGGGCTGGAGAACCTGGCGCTGATCCCCGGCACCGTGGGCGCCAGCCCGGTGCAGAACATCGGCGCCTACGGCGTGGAGCTGCAGGACCGCTTTCACGAGCTGGACGCCATCGACCTGGCGACCGGCGAGGTGTTCACGCTCGACGCCGCGCAGTGCGGCTTTGGCTACCGCGACTCGGTGTTCAAGCACGCGGCGGCGGCGCCGGGCGACTTCGGCCTGGCCGGCCGGGCGCTGATCCTGCGCGTGCGCCTGGCGCTGCCCAGGGACTGGCAGCCGGTGCTCGGCTACCTGGACATCGAGCGCCGCATGGCCGAGGAGGGTGTGGCGCGGCCCACGGCGCGCCAACTCTACGACTGGATCGTCGCCATCCGCCGCGCCAAGCTGCCGGATCCGGCCGTCATCGGCAACGCCGGCAGCTTCTTCAAGAACCCCACCGTCCCGCCCGAGCAGTGCGCCGACATCATTGGCCGCGACCCCAAGCAGGTGCACTACCCCATGCCCGACGGCAGCGTGAAGCTGGCCGCCGGCTGGCTGATCGACGCCTGCGGCTGGAAGGGCAAGCGCGTGGGCAACGCCGCGGTGTACGAGCGGCAGGCGCTGGTGCTGGTCAACACCGGCGGGCGCGATCAGCCGGCCACCGGCGGCGAGGTGATGACCCTGGCGCGCGCCATCCAGACCAGCGTGTACGAGCGCTTCGGCATCCGGCTGGAGCCGGAGCCGCTGGTGGTGTGAGCCGCATCGAGCTGTTTCACCTGCGCCGCGTGCGCAACAAGCCTTTGGCCACCGCCTTGTTGGCGCAACACGCCGGGCTGACGGCCGACGAGGCCCTGGCCGTGGTGCACCAGGCCGTGGGCGGCGGCAAGCCGCAGGTGGCGGTGCCGGGCGACGACGCGGACGCTGCCGCAAGGCGGCTGATCGTGGCCTTGGCCGACACCGGCTTCATCGCCCGGCGTTCTGTGGCCGATGGCTTTGATGCCGCGCAGCACGCCAGCGCGGCCCTGGCGGCGGTGCTGCCGCGCTGCTCGCCCGCCCTGGCCGATGCCGCCGGCGCGCGGCTGTTGCAAGGCGACTGGATGCAGGCGCTGGACATGGCCTTGCAGCACCTGCACATGCACCGTCCGGCCAACGACCCCGACCGGCAGCGGTTGCAGCAGGCCGCCATCGACTGCGGCCTGGTGCGCGGCGTGCCGGGGCGGGTGTGAGCGCCGCGCGCCGTACCATGCGGGCAGCAGATCAAACCAAGGAAAGGCTTTTCCCATGCGCTTGTCCACCGTGATGGCCGTGCTGCTCATCGGCGCGGTGCTCTACGTCGTCATGGCCCTCATCCGCGCCGTGGCCATCGGCCGCATGGAAGGCATGCAGGACGAGGCGCTGGCCTACCGCCGCAAGGCCGTGCGAGGAGCAGTCTTCGCCGTGGTGGTGGCGGTGCTGGCCGTGCTGACCCGCTGGTTGTAGCCGGCGCTTCGGGCCTCAGCCCGCCACCAGCCGCGGCGCCGGCCCGCGGGTGCGCCAGAACAGCCAGCCGGCGATGCACAGGTTCAGCGCGTTCCAGCCGATGCCGTTGAGAAAGGCCGCGTCGTAGCTGCCCGTCACGTCGAACACCCAGCCGCTCATCCAGCCGCCCAGCGCCATGCCCAGCAGCGTGGCCATGATCACCGCGCCGGTGCGCGCGCCGGCCTCGCGCGGCGCAAAGTGCTCGCGCACGATGATGGCGTAGGACGGCACGATGCCGCCCTGGAACAGCCCGAACAGCGCCGACACCACGTACAGCGGCACCAGACCGTCCACCGGCAGAAACAGCAGCAGCGCCACGCCCTGCAGCGCCGAGCCCAGCAGCAGCGTGCGGATGCCGCCGATGTGGTCGCAGATCCAGCCCGACACCAGCCGGCTGACGATGCCGCTGAAAAGCATCAGCGACAGCATCTCGGCCCCGCGCGCCGGCCCGAAGCCCAGGTCGGTGCAATAGGCCACGATGTGCACCTGCGGCATCGACATGGCCACGCAGCAGGCCACGCCGGCCAGGCACAGCAGCCATTGCGCGTGCGAGGGCGCCAGGCCGAAGGGCCGCTCGGGCGGCCAGGGCGTGGCGCGCGGCGCGGCGGCGCTGCCCGCGGCCGGCAAGGCCAGCGCGGGCGGCGGGCGCCGCATGTGGAAGGCCAGCAGCGCCATGCCGATGCCGCACACCAGGCCCAGCACCACGTAGGTCGGCCGCCAGCCGTAATGGGTGATGCCCCACTGCGCCAGCGGCGGCCACAGCGTGCCGGCGATGTAGTTGCCGCTGGCGCATACCGCCATGGCGATGCCGCGCCGCCTGTGCCACCACAGGCCGGTGTCGGCCATCAGCGGCGCGAAGGTGGCGGCGCCACCCAGCAGGCCCAGCAGCCCGTGCGCCAGGCCGAACATCCACACGCTGCCCGACGCCGCCGCCAGCAGGTAGCCGGCCAGCACCGCCGCCGAGCCCAGCCACAGCACGCGGGCGATGCCCCAGCGGTCGGCCCACAGCCCCGTCCACAGCCCGCCGATGCCGAGACACACCATCATCACCGTGTAGGGCATGGATGCGCCCGCGCGGCCGATGCCGAACTCGGCCTGCACCGCCGGCAGCACCACCGACACCACGTACATGGCGCTGTTGCCCAGCGTGACCAGCAGCACCGTCACCAGCAGGCGCCCCGCGGCGGTGCGCGAATCGATCAGGCTGGCGTCGGCGGGGGCGGGGGCGGGGCGGGACATGCGCGGCAGGGTAGCACGCGCGGCCGGCACGGCGTGTCGCCCGCGCGGCCATCGGGCTTCTCAAACAAATGGCGATCACGCCCGTTGGATGGGCGCGCGCAGCTATGGAATCAGTAGTGCACCAGCGACTCAGCCGAAATGGCAGATGTAGTGGTAAGGCTCGGTCACGCGGAGGTCGAAGGACGAGTTGGCCGGGATGCTGAAGCGCTCGCCGGGGCTGGAGGTCTTCCACTCGTCGCTGCCGGCCAGCCGGTATTCGCAGCGGCCGCCCACGCATTCCATGATCTCGGCCGCGCCGGTGTTGAAGGTCAGCGTGGCCGGCAGCACCACGCCCACGCTCTTCTTCGTGCCATCGGCCAGCGTAAAGCTGTGCGAGACACACTTCCCGTCGAAATACACGTTGGCCTGGGTGCTGAGAGTGACGTTGGGGATAGTGGTGGTCATGGGGCAGTGGGACGGGTGGTGAAAACCGGCGATGTTAGCGGCCGGCGACAATCGCGCCATGCCGATGCCCCGCACCCGCTTCATCCTCATCGACACCAGCCACGCCGGCAACGTGGGCGCGGTGGCGCGGGCGATGAAGGTGATGGGCTTCGACGACCTGGTGCTGGTCAACCCGCGCTGGCCCGACGTGCTGACGCGCTCCGAGGCCGTCGAGCGCGCCAGCGGCGCCACCGACGTGCTGGCGCGCGCCCGCAGCGTGCCCACGCTGGACGAGGCGCTGCACAGCATGACGCATTTGTGCGCCACCGCCATGACCCCGCGCGACTTCGGTCCGCCCACGCGGGCGCCGCGCGCGCATTTCGACTGGCTGTTGAATCAAGCGCCGGATTCAGCGCCGTCAACACCCAATGCGCCGGAAGGCATCGCCTTCCTGTTCGGCTCAGAGCGCTACGGCATGAAGAACGAGGACGTGTACCGCTGCCACGTGGCCCTGAGCATTCCCACGCACCCGGACTACGGCTCGCTCAACATCGCCGCCGCCGTGCAGCTGATTGCCTACGACTGGCGCATGGCGCTGGCGGCGCGCGGCCACGGCTTTGACGTGGTGCCCGCCACCGCCGCGCCGCAAACCGCCGACGCGGCGCAGCTGGGCGGCATGCTGGCGCACTGGCAGCAGGCGCTCATCGACGTCGGCTTTCTCGACCCGCAGGCGCCCAAGAAGCTGATGCCGCGCCTGCAGCAGCTGTTCAACCGCGCGCAGCCCACGGTGGACGAAATCCACATCCTGCGCGGCATTGCCAAGGCCATGCAGGCCGCCGCCGCGGCTGCCCCCGCGCGCGGTGCGGGCACCACGCCGCCGGCGCACAAGCGCTAGACTTTGCGCCATCATGCTTGCCCGCATCCGCTCCTACACCCAGGCGATCCTCGAACGCGACCCGGCCGCGCGCTCGGTGTGGGACGTGCTGTTTTCCTACCCCGGCTTCCACGCCCTGGTGCTGCACCGCATCGCCCACCCGCTGTGGCAGCGCGGCTGGCACTGGCTGGCGCGCTGGATCTCGCACTGGGGCCGCTTCTTGACCGGCATCGAGATCCATCCCGGCGCGAAGATCGGCGAGCGCGTGTTCATCGACCACGGCATGGGCGTGGTGATCGGCGAGACGGCCGAGATCGGCGACGACTGCACGATCTACCAGGGCGTCACCCTGGGCGGCACCTCGCTCACCAAGGGCAGCAAGCGCCACCCCACGCTGGGCAAGGGCGTCATCGTGGGCGCCAGCAGCCAGGTGCTGGGCGGCTTCACGGTGGGCGACGGGGCCAAGATCGGCTCCTCCGCCGTGGTCACCAAGCCCGTGCCGCCCGGCGCCACCGCGGTGGGCAACCCGGCGCGCATCATCCAGGCCGACGACGCTGCCAAGCGCGAGGAGGCCGCGGCCAAGCTGGGCTTCTCGGCCTACGGCGTGACGCAGAACGACGACCCGGTGAGCCAGGCGCTGCGCGGCCTGATCGACGGCACCGCCAGCCAGGAGCACCAGATCATGCTGTTGTGGCAGGCGATCGAGAAGCTCTCGTGCCAGATCGACCCCGACTGCGTGCCCGAAGAGGCGGTGCGCGAAGAAAGCTTCGAGGCCGATCGGCTGAACGAGTTGGTGGGCAAGTGAGCCTGCTCTTTTTCCCGGTGAACTGTATGAAACGGACGGTCATCCCCATCACTTTGGCTGCCGCTCTGGGGGCATTCCTGAGCGGCTGCGCGGCATTGCGCAACGACTATGTGGAGCCCGCGAGCGGTCCGATGGCGCGCTTGACGGTGGTCAACGCGTCTGCACGTTCGTCCCGCTTCGACTTGTTTGACGACGCGGCGGAATGTACGGGCCGGCGATTGGCGGCGCTCCTGCCTCGCAGCTCGGCGGAGCAACCGAAGCCGCGCCAGTCCATCAAGATACCGGCCACCGGCCCCTTGTCGTTCTCATATTTGACCGGCTTGCCAGGGGATGCTGGTGGGCGCTTGGAATGCCAGTTCACCGGCACCTTCACGCCGCGAGCGAACGACGACTACATGCTGGAAGTTCGCGGCGAGGGCCGACGCTGCAGCCTGCTGTTCCGGGGTCGGGATGGCCGGGCTGTGCCGGTGACCGAGAAAAGGTACCGCGGCGGCGTGACGGAGGCGTCGAGCTTTTGCTCTGCGCGATGAGGCGCACGGTCTGCCTCACCACGGCACAAGGTCAGCGAGGGTTTTGTCCGTTTCAACGAGTGCAGGTCGGGCCTGCATCGTTCAACGCGTTGGCGTCGGTCTACTGCGAAAGTCTCCGGGTGATGCGCGACGCCGGATCTCAAGAGCCTGACGGCCGCACCGCGCTCTTCGGCCGGAAGGCCTTGCACACCGCGTCGTTGGTTTCCAGGTAGGGCCCGCCGAACAGGTCGATGCAGTAGGGCACGGCGGCGAAGATGCCGTGCACGCGCGGGTTGCCGGCGTTGTCCTTCAGGCCTTCCAGGGTCTCGGCGATCGCCTTCGGCTGGCCGGGCAGGTTGATGATCAGGCACCGGCCGCGGATCACCGCCACCTGGCGGCTGAGGATGGCGGTGGGCACGAAGGCCAGGCTGATCTGGCGCATCTGCTCGCCAAAGCCGGGCATTTCCTTGTCGGCCACGGCCAGCGTGGCTTCGGGCGTGACATCGCGCACGGCGGGGCCGGTGCCGCCGGTGGTCAGCACCAGGGCGCAGCCGGCGTCCACCAGCTCGATCAGCGTGCGGCTGATGGTGGCCTGGTCGTCGGGGATCAGACGCGGCTCGAAGCGGAGGGGGTTTTTCAGCGCCTTGCCCAGCCAGTCCTGCAGCGCGGGCAGGCCCTTGTCTTCGTAGCTGCCTTGCGACGCGCGGTCGCTGATGGAGACGATGCCGATGGTGATGGGGTCGTGCGTGCTCATGGGGAATGACGAAGTGGCTGCACCGCGGGCGCGGTGCGAGTGATCGAATGACCTGCCTGGCCGGTCAGGGCGCGCGGCGCCGTCAGGGTGGCCGCAGGCAGTGCCTTCATTCTGTCATGCGTCAGCCGGCGCGCGTATCGTCGGTGTAACCCACGTCCTCGGCATCGATGGGCTGCACCTCGGGCCGCTGCGCCTCGGCCTGCGCCAGCGCGGTGTGCACCAGCTGGAACAGCTCGCGGAAGGCGCGGCCCTGGCGCGCTGCCTGGCCCTTGGTTTGTGCTTGCTTGGCGGCGGCGGGTGCTGGGGCGTCCTTGCGCGCCTGGCGCACCAGCGCGCGCAGCTGCTGCACGTCGGTGCCCGGAAACTGCGTCACCCAGGCGCTGACGGCAGCGTCTTCGGCCATCAGCCGCTCGCGCCAGCGCTCGGCCGCGTGCAGGCGCAGGGTGTCGGCGGCCGGGCCCTTGCGCTGCTCCTCCAGCGCGGCCTGGATGGCGGCCACCTGCGCCTCGTCGAGCTGGCGCATCAGCTTGCCCACGTACTGGCTCTGGCGACGCCGGCCCTCGAAGCTGTCGATGCGCTTCAACTCATCCAGGGCATCCACCAGCTTGGCTGGCAGATCGAGCGGCTCGAACAAGTCGCGCCGCAGCGTCAGCAGCGCCTCGCCCAGCGCCTGCAGTTCGGTGCTTTGCGCCTTCAGCTCGGTCTTGCTCGGGCCTTCGCCGCGCAGCTCGGCCTTGAGCTGCTGGTCCAGTTCGCTGCCTTCGGCCACGAACTGGCCTTGCACGAAGTAGCCTTTCTTGGGTTTGCGGGACATGGATTGGAGAAAGGGAAACAGCGCCGCATGATAATCGGCCCCATGCAAGACCATTCAGAAGCCCTGCCGGGCTTTTCTTATTCGCGCGCCTTTTTCGAGGAACTGGTGGACACCGCGCTGGCCCATGCCAAGAAGCTGGGTGCCAGCGACGCGGGCGCCGAGGCGTCCGAGGGCGCAGGCCTTTCCGTGAGCGTGCGCAAGGGCGAGCTGGAGACGGTGGAGCGCAACCGCGACAAGTCGCTGGGCGTCACGGTCTACGTCGGCCGCCGGCGCGGCAATGCCGCGACCTCCGACTTCTCGCGCGCTGCCATCGAGCAGACGGTGCAGGCCGCCTACGACATCGCCCGCTTCACCGCCGAAGACCCGGCGGCCGGCCTGCCCGACACGGCCGACGTGGCCCCCGCCAGCGAGCAGCGCGAGCTGGACCTGTTCCACCCCTGGCCCATCACCAGCGAGCAGGCGGCCGAGATGGCGCTGGCCTGCGAGCGCGCCGCCTTCGCGGTGGACAAGCGCATCGGCAACAGCGAAGGCGCCGGCGTGTCGGCGCAGCAAAGCCATTTCTTCAGCGCCCACACGCACGGCTTTCGCGGCGGTTATGCCAGCTCGCGCCACAGCCTGTCGGTGGCGCCCATTGCCAAGCTGCCGGGCAAGGGCGGCGACATGCAGCGCGACTACTGGTACAGCTCGCAGCGCCGGCCCGAGGACCTGGCGGCGCCCGAGGCCGTGGGCCGCTACGCCGCCGAGCGCGCGCTGAGCCGCCTGCACAGCCGCAAGATCGGCACGCGCCAGTGCCCGGTGTTGTTCGAGTCGCCCCTGTCCGCCGGCCTGCTGGGCAGCCTGACGCAGGCGCTCAGCGGCGGCGCGCTCTACCGCAAGACCTCGTTCCTGGTCGACTCGCTGGGCCAGCCGGTGTTTCCCGGGCACATCGACGTGGTGGAAGACCCGTTCATCCCCGGCGGCAAGGGCTCGTCGCCATTCGACAACGAAGGCGTGCGCGTGCAGGCGCGCAAGGTGGTCGATGCGGGGCGGGTGGCCGGCTACTTTCTCAGCAGCTACTCGGCCCGCAAGCTGGGGATGAAGACCACCGGCAACGCCGGCGGCTCGCACAACCTCACGCTCAGCTCGCGCTTCACGCGTGCGGGCGACGACCTGGACGAGATGCTGCGCAAGCTGGGCACCGGCCTGTTCGTGATCGAGCTGATGGGCCAGGGCGTGAACTACGTCACCGGCGACTACTCGCGCGGCGCCAGCGGCTTCTGGGTGGAAAACGGCCGCATCGCCTACCCGGTGCAGGAGATCACCATCGCCGGCAACCTGCGCGACATGTTCAGGGGCATTCAGGCCGTGGGCGCCGATGCCTACACCTTCGGCGCCAAGACCGTCGGCTCGGTGCTGGTGGACCGGATGACGGTGGCGGGCAACTGAGGGCGCGCCGGGCGGCCAGGCCCGTCCAGTGGAGTTGTCTGCCACAGCTTGAACCCGACCCGCCTTCCGCTGTCGCGGGCACGGCTGGCTGAAGGGGCGGTCAGGAGTTCAGGCTGCGGCGCTCGCGCTGCCCCCGCTGCGGCATGGCGCGCGGTTCGCGCGCGGGCATGGGTGGCTGCACACGCGGCGAGGGCGCGCCCATGGCC
>JAEXBL010000191.1 GCA_023394015.1 Pseudomonadota bacterium
CGCCCAGGGCGTCAGCCCTGGGCGCCGCTTTCATCATGGCCTGGCATTGAAACCCATTTCACGAATGGTAACGTTACGTTATTGCATTACACTGCGCAACCTGTTTGTCATTTTCCGGATTCCCGCCATGCCTGACCGAACCTTTCCGACTGCTTCTTCGCGGCTGCTGCCGCTGGCCCTGGTCGCCGCCCTCGCCCTGGCGGCCTGCGGCGGCAGCGGCGGCGAGGACGAGCACGTCGAGGAGCGCATTGACTCCGCCGGCCTGCTGGCGCTGGGTGAGGCCGGCAGCACCGAGCTGCGCCTGCTCGACCTGGACCGCGACGCCGTGACGCACACCCTGAGCCTCGCCGCCGCGCCGTCCGCGTTGAAGGCCAGCCCCGGCGGCCGCTACGCGCTGGCAGTGCAGCGCCCGCAGGACCGCGTGCAGATCATCGACGGCGGCCTGTGGCAGGAGGACCATGTGGACCACCTGCACGACTACCGGCGCGAGCCCAGCCTGCTGCCGCAGCAAATCAGCGGCCCGCGCCCGACGCATTACGAGGTCGACGGCGGCCTGGGCGCCTTCTTCATGGACGGCGATGCCGCCACCCAGCGCGGCGCCAGCGTGCACACCGTGACCGAGGCCAGCCTGGCCCGCGGCGGCGCCGACAAGCAGTTCGACGCCGGCGAGGCCCTGCACGGCGTGGCGCAGCCGCGTGGCGAGCACATGCTGGTCAGCGCCCGCAGCGCAGAGGCCCCGGGCACGCTGCCCGACGTGATCGACCTCTACCGGCGCGATGCGCAGGGCTGGAGCCGTGTGCAGCGCCTGGAAGGGCAGTGCCCCAACTTGCACGGCAGCTATTCGAGCGGCGCCTACAGCGTGTTCGGCTGCAGCGACGGCGTGCTGGTGGTGCAGCAGCAGGGCAGCCTGTTCAGCACGCGCAAGATCGACAACCCGGCCGGCCTGCCAGAGGGCACCCGCATCGGCACCGTCACCGGCCACCCGCGCCTGGCCCGCTTCATCGGCCTGGCCGGCGGCAGCGGCGTGTTCGACATCGACCCGGCCGCCGGCACCATCGCGCCCATCAACTGGGCCGAGGGCCGCACGCGGCGCGCCCACAGCTTCGACCGCAGCGGTCGCCACTTCGTGCTGCTCGACGACACCGGCACCACCCACTGGCTGGACAGCAGCGCCGCCTGGCGCGTGGCCGCCAGCGTGCCGTCGGTGACGAGCATGCCCGACAAGGCCCCCTTCCCCGCCCTGGTGCCCAGCCGCGCCCGTGACGAACTGCTGCTGACCGACGTCGCCGCACGGGAGGTGGCCGTGCTCGACAGCGCCGCCCCGGCCGTCAAGCGCCGCATCCAGCTCGACTTCGCACCCAGCATGCTCGCCTGGCTGGGCATTACCGCGCCATGAGCGGCCGGCGTCGCTTCCCCGCCGCGCGCCCGGCGGCGCTGGCCGCTGGCGTGCTGCTGGCCGCCTGCGCACCCCCCCCCCTGGCGCAGGACCAGGCACACCCACCCGCACCCGCAACCGCAACCGCAACCACGGCCACGGCTACGGCCGCGGCCGACAGCACCGCCACCACCCGCCACAGCTGGTTCGCGCCCCAGCTCGGCGTGGTGCTTGACGTCGGCTACGCCAGCAAGGCACTGGCGCTGGGCGAGCGCGACAAGGGCCTGCACCTGGGCGGCGCCGAGCTGGTGCTCGAATCGCCGCTCGGTCCCTGGCTGCAAGGCCGCCTCACCGCCGCCGCCCACAGCCACGACAAGAAGATCGAGAAGCACTTCGAGGAAGCCTGGATCGGCACCACCGCCCTGCCCGGCGGGTTGCAGTTGCGCGGCGGCCGCTTCCTGTCGCAGGTGGGCTACCTGAACGAGCAGCACCCGCACGCCGACGACTTCAGCAGCCGGCCGCTGCTGTACCGCGGCTTGCTGGGCGGCCACTACTTTGACGACGGCCTGCGCATCAACTGGACCGCGCCGACGCCCTTCTACTGGCGCACCGGCATCGAGGTGTTCCACGGCAAGCAGCTCACGCGCGAGGTGGAACGCAAGCCGCGCCCCGGCGTGTGGACCCTGTCCACCAAGCTGGGCGACGACCTGGGCCGCGACCACAGCTGGCAACTCGGCCTGTCGTACCTCGGCAACCGCCGCGCCGCCTTCGCCGCGCAAGACGATCACGACCATGGTCACGGTCATGGACACGACCATGAGCACAGCCACGACGGCCACGTCCACGGCGCGGCCATGGCGGGCAAGCACACCTGGATCGTGGACGGCGTGTGGAAGTGGGCGCCCGACGGCAACAACCGCAGCCGCCAGCTGCGCCTGGCCTTCGAGCTGGCACGCCAGACCGGCCTGGGCCCGCACGCCCGCTCGGGCGCCTACAACACCGCCGGCTACCTGGCCGCCGTCTACCGCTTCCACCCCGAGTGGGAGGCCGGCGTGCGCAGCGACTGGCTGCGCGGCAACCTGCCGCACGGCGACCACTTCCATGCCGCCCGGCTGCGCGAGCACAGCCTGATGCTGGCCTGGAAGCCCTCGCACCAGCAGACGCTGCGCCTGCAGTACACGCACCAGGCCAGCGCGCGCGGGTTCGAGAAGAACAACGCCATCAACCTGCAGTACGTCGTCAGTTTCGGAGCCCATGGTGCGCATTCCTTCTAAGGCATTTGCTTTCAATACGATAGCTGCCTGCGCCCTGTGGATGGGCGCTGGCATCACTTTTTGCCAAGCCGCGCCGCTGCAGGTGTTCGCCTGCGAGCCGGAGTGGGCGGCGCTCACCCGCGTGCTCGCGCCCGAGGCGAACATCGTCAGCGCCACCCACGCGCGGCAGGACCCGCACCACATCGAGGCCCGGCCCGCCCTCATCAGCGCGCTGCGGCGCGCGCAGCTGGCAGTGTGCACCGGCGCCTCGCTCGAGGTCGGCTGGCTGCCCATGCTGCAGCAGCGCGCCGGCAATGCCGCCGTGCGCGACGGCGCGCCCGGCATGTTCTACGCCGCGCAGCAGGTCGAGCTGATCGACCAGCGCGAGCACATCGGCTGGAACGAGGGCGACGTGCACCCCGAAGGCAACCCGCACTTCCAGCTCGACCCCGAGCGCATGGCGCAGGTCGGCGCCGCGCTGGCCCGACGCCTGGCGCAGATCGACCCGCCCCGGGCCGCCGCCTACCAGGCGCGCCACGCCACCTGGCAGGCCGAATGGCAGCGGCAGATGGCGCAGTGGCGCCAGCGCGCCGCGCCGCTCAAGGGTCAGCGCCTGGTCGCCCAGCACGGCACCTTCGCCTACCTGTGGCAGTGGCTGGGCGTGCAGCAGGTGGCCGACCTGGAGCCCAAGCCCGGCGTGCCGCCCACGCCCTCGCACCTGCAGGCCGTGCTGGCGCAGACCCGCGCCGCGCCGCCGCTGGCCGTGGTGCACACGCTGTACCAGGAGCCGCAGCCAGCCCAGTGGCTGGCGCGCCAGCTCGGCGCCGGTCGCACGCCGGTGCTGGCGCTGCCCAGCACCGTCACCGACGACGGCCCCAGCGCCACGCTGGACGGCTGGATGGAAACGCTGATCACGCAACTGCTGCAGGCCACGGCGGCCCGGTGAGCGCCCGATGAACGACCTGGCCCTGCTGCTGCCGCCGCTGGCCGCCGGCCTGCTGGCGCTGGCCAGCCACGTGCCGCTGGGGCGGCAGGTGCTGGGGCGCGGCATCGTGTTCATCGACCTGGCGATCGCCCAGGTCGCCGGGCTGGGCGTGCTGCTGGCCCAGCAGCTGTGGCACGACGCCCCGGGCTGGGCGCTGGCGCTGGCCGCCGCCCTGGCCGCGCTGGCCGGCGCGGCCCCCGTCGCCGCCCTGGGCCGGCTGTGGGCCGAGCGCCAGGAGGCGCGGATCGGCCTGCTCTACGTGG
>JAEXBL010000280.1 GCA_023394015.1 Pseudomonadota bacterium
GGCGCTGCGCCCCCCGCGGGCGGGGACGCCGCCGCCACCGGGGGCGCCAGCTGCTCGGCCGAGGCGGCGCCGGCCGGCATCTCGGCCGGCGGGGCCGGCTCGGCAGGGGGCACGATGGCCGACTCGACCGGCTCGCGCACCGTGCCGTCCTCCGATGCCGCCGTCGACGCCGGCGTCGGCGCGCCCAGCTGAATCGGCAGCGTGGGCAAAAAGTAGAGCGCCGCCGCACCCAGCAGCAGGCCCGCCACGGCGATCAGCAAGGGTCGGGAGAAGCGCCCGGCCAGCACCGGCGCCGGCCGGTCGCCGGTGCGGCGAAACGGCTGGTTGATGGTTTGCCCGCTGGGAAGCAGACCGGGAGCCGACACCGGCATGCGCTCCAGCACCGGCGCCGGGTCGGTGCCGAAGGCGCGGCAGATGGCCGCGGCCAGGCCGCGCGCAAAGGTCACGTCGGGCAGTTGGTCGAGCTGGTCGTTTTCCAGCGCCTGCAGCTTCTGCGGCGACACCTTCATGGCGCTGGCCACCAGCATCGGGTCCACGCCCGCGGCTTCGCGCAGGGCGCGCAGCATCTGGCCGGCGGTCAACTGGGCCTCGGCGGCGCTGGCCGCGGCCTCGTGTCCGCTGCCGGGCATGGTCTGCCCTTCACTCATCGAAAGCCCCTCGTTCATAGGACAGCAGCTCGCGCGACTGCGGAAAGCGCCGGCGCAGCTGCGAGGCCAGTTGCTCCATGGCCTGGCGGTTGTTCATGCGGCGCTCCACCTTGATGCCCAGCCACAGCGATTCGGCGTTGGCCAGCTCGCTGTTGTTGAGCCGGCGGATGTAGAACTGCGCGCGCTGGAAGTCGCCGCGGTTGTACAGCAGCTGCGACAGGTTGAACGCCGTGACCGGGTTGCCGGCGTCCAGCTCGTAGGCGTGCATCAGCGTCTTCTCGGCGGCGGCGGTGTCGCCGGCACGGGCCTGGCAGATGCCGTGCGCCATCAGCGTCTTGGCGCGGTCCTGGTAGGTAGGCACGGCCATGGCGCGCTGGAAGGCCTGGGCAGCGTCTTCGTAGCGCCCGGCCTGGCAGTGCAGCCAGCCCAGGTTGTGCAAGGCGTTGCCGTCGCGCGGGTTGAGGGCGATGGCGCGCTGCAGGTGCGAGATGGCCAGCGCGTTGTCGCCCAGCGCCATGTAGATCAGGCCGCCCAGGTTGTAGGCGTCGGCGTAGTTCGGGTCGGCCTGCAGGGCGCGCTTTTGCTCGTCCAGGGCCACCAGGTACTGGCCGTTCTCGTAATAGCCGGCGGCCAGCGCCAGGCGCGTGCGGGCGCGCTTGCGCACCTCGCTCTCGTCGGCCGCGGTCTGCAGCTCGGGTGGCACGCTGCCCGCCCCGGGGGCCGTGGCGCAGCCGCCCACCAGCGCCAGCAGGCCGGTCCAGGCCAGCGCCAGCCACCAGCGGCGGGACGGCCCGGCCAGCGGGTGCGATCGATCCATGCTCATGAAATCACCTTTTTCGTGGGCCGCACGACAGGCTCGGGCGCCGGATTCGGCACCTGGTGCAGCACGATGGTGCGCTGCCGCGCGATGCGCTCCTGCACCCGGGTGCGGTCCTGCACGTCGCCGGCCAGTTGGCCGCAGGCGGCGTCGATGTCGTCGCCGCGCGTCTTGCGCACCGTGGTGACGATACCAGCCTCGTTCAGCCGCTGGCCGAAGGCCAGCACGCGCGCCGTGGGCGAGCGCGACAGGCCCGACTGCGGGAACGGGTTGAAGGGAATCAGGTTGAACTTGCAGCGCAGGCCGTGCTGGCCATGCCGGCGCACCAGGGCGATCAGCGCCTCGGCGTGCTCGGGCGCGTCGTTGACGCCGTCGAGCATGCAGTATTCGAAGGTGATGAAGTCGCGCGGCGCCGCCGCCAGGTAGGCGGTGCAGGTGCGCAGCAGCTCATCCAGCGGGTACTTGCGGTTCAGCGGCACCAGGTGGTCGCGCAGCTCGTCGGTGGGCGCGTGCAGCGACACCGCCAGCGCCACCGGGCAATCGCGCGCCAGGCGCTCGATCATGGGCACCACGCCCGAGGTGGAGACCGTCACGCGCCGGCGCGACAGGCCGTAGCCGTGGTCATCCAGAATCACGCGCAGCGCGGGGACCAGCCGATCATAATTTTGTAGCGGCTCGCCCATGCCCATCATCACGACATTGGAGATGACCCGCTCGTCCTGCTTCAGGTGCTTGCGCAGGAAATGCTCGGCAAACCAGAGCTGGGCCACGATCTCGGCCGTCGTCAGGTTGCGGCTGAAGCCCTGGTGGCCGGTGGAGCAGAAGCGGCAGCCCACGGCGCAGCCGGCCTGGGACGAGATGCACAGCGTGCCGCGGTCGTCCTCGGGGATGAACACCGCCTCCACCGCGTTGCCGCCACCCACGTCGAACAGCCACTTGATGGTGCCGTCCCTGGATTCGTGCTGGCTGATGACGGGCAGCGCCGTCACGGCGGCCTGGCCGGCCAGTTTTTCGCGCAGCGACTTGGCCAGATCGCTCATCTGGCCGAAGTCGGCCACGCCACGCTGGTGGATCCAGCGGAACAACTGGGTGGCGCGAAAGCGCTTTTCACCCAGCGTTTCGCAATAGGCGGCCAGCCCTTCGAGGTCGAAGTCGAGCAGGTTGACGGGGTTGGTCATGCGCTGCCGGGGCCGCCTTCGCTGTGCGATCAGCGGCTGTAGATGGCCAGGCCGGGGAAGAAGAAGGCCACCTCGACGGCGGCCGTCTCGGGCGCGTCGGAACCGTGCACGGCGTTGGCGTCGATCGAGTCCGCGAAGTCGGCGCGGATGGTGCCCTTGTCGGCCGTCTTGGGGTCGGTGGCGCCCATCAGTTCGCGGTTCTTGGCGATGGCGCCCTCGCCTTCCAGCACCTGGATCATCACCGGGCCGGAGACCATGAAGTCCACCAGGTCCTTGAAGAAGGGGCGCTCCTTGTGCACGGCGTAGAACTGCTCGGCCTCGCGGCGCGACAGGTGCTGCATGCGGGCGGCGACCACCTTCAGGCCGGCAGCCTCGAAACGGGCGTAGATCTGGCCGATCACGTTCTTGGCGACGGCGTCGGGCTTGATGATGGAGAGGGTGCGTTCGGTGGCCATGGGATGGATTTTCCTGAAGTTGGGTAAAAAGTGTCTGCCCGGTTTGGGCAAAGCCATTGATTTTAGCAAGCGGGACGACTGGCCGGTGCTGCCGGGGTTGGCGCGGGCCCGGGCCGTCTGACGGTGCGAGCGGCGCCGGCGGGGCACGGCGGTCATGCTCCGGCCGGGCGCCTCGCCGATTCACCCGCGTTGTCTGCCCCCGGTGCCGATGCAGCCAGCGCAGGCGGCTGTCAAAGCGCCGTCAACGCCCGCGGCCGCCGCGCGGGCCGCCGCCGGAGCGCTGTCCACCGCCCAAGCCGCCGCCACCCGGGCCGCCACGGCGCTGACC
>JAEXBL010000386.1 GCA_023394015.1 Pseudomonadota bacterium
GGGTCCCCCCGGTCACTGGCGTTGTCCCCCAGTGGGGAAAGCCGCCGCAGGCGGCTCAGGGGGCGTCCTGTCCACACAATCGGTGATCAGCCGCGCCGCCTCGGCCATGCGCGGGCCGGGGCGCACCAGGATATCGCGCTCCTCCGCGTTGAACACGCACACCCTGCCCTCGCGCAGCGCGCGCATCTGCGCCCAGCCGGGACGGCGGGACATGTCGGCGGCGCTGCGCTCGCTGGTCATCACCAGATCGGGCGCGGCGCGCACCACCAGCTCGGGGTTGATGCGCGGAAACGGCCCCAGCTCGGGGCCGATGACGTTGTCCAGCCCCAACGCCGCCAGCAGTTCGCCGATGAAGCTGCTGCGCCCGGCGGCGTGCGGGGCCGGGCTGACCTCGAAGTACCCGCGCTGGCCGCGCGCCGCCGCCGGCACGGCCTGCGCCGCGGCGGCCACGCCGGCGTCGATGCCGCGCATCAGCGCGTCGGCGCCGTCCACCTGCAGCACCTGGCCCAGCCGCTCGGCCACGCGGCGCATGTCGGCGCGGGTCTTGGGCTCCAGTGCCACCACGCGCACGCCCAGCGTGCGCAGGCGCGCACCGCCGCGCGACGAGGCGGCCATCAGCACCACGTCGGGCTTGAGGGCCACGATGGCCTCGATGCTCGGGTCCAGCCCGCCGCCCACCTGGGGCAGCCTGGTCACCGGCGCGGGCCAGTTGGAATAGCGGTCCACGCCCACCAGGCGCTCGCAGGCATCGAGTGCGCACACGGTTTCGGGGAGCGAGGGCAACAGGCTGACCACGCGCGCCGGCGGCGCGTCGAAGCGCACCACCTGACCGGCGTCGTCGGTCACCTCGTAAGCAGCGTGGGCGCAGGGGGCGGTCAGCGCGAGCAGCAACAGCCATCGGGTGCCCCTGTTGCTCCCTCTCCCGCGGGCGGGAGAGGGTTGGGGTGAGGGTGGGGCCGTGGACGAAACAAGCGGCGCCGCCCTCACCCCTGCCCTCTCCCAGAGGGAGAGGGAGAAATACCCCAGCGCCGCACGAACGATGGACCATGCGCTCATCGTGCCCCCCCAATCATCGTGTTTCCTTCAAGCTCAGCGGCAGCCCCGCCGCCATCAGCGTGACGCGCGCGCACGCGGCGGCCACCTGCTGGTTCAGCGCGCCCAGCGCATCGACGAAGGCGCGCACCTCGGCACCGAGCGGGATCACGCCCAGGCCGATCTCGTTGCCGACCAGCACGAGGGGGCCAGGGCAAGCCTTGATCGCTTTCAAAAGCATAGCTGCCTGCGCCCGCCAGTCAGTCGCTGGTCTGGCTTTTTCCTTGGATTCATCGAGCGGCATCAGCTGCTGCGTCAGCCACAGCGTCAGGCAATCGACCACGCGCAGGGTTTCCGCGCCGCCGGCCTGGGCGATGGCAGCGGGCAGATCGCGCGGCGCCTCCAGCGTCGCCATGCCGGGCACGCGCTCGGCGCGCTCGCGCTGGTGGCGGGCGATGCGCGCGCGCATCTCGTCGTCGTGGGCGCTCGCGGTGGCGATCAGCACGGCGCGGTGCGCAGACGACTGCGCCAACCAGGCCGCGGCCAGGCTTTCGGCGCGGCGCGACTTGCCGCTTTTCTGACCGCCGAGAATCAGTTCACTGCGTACCACGGTGAGCGATTCAGCCATGCGCGGCCATCCATTGCATGACGATACGGTGCAGCTGCTCGGCCCCATCGGTCAACGCGGCCGGGCCGGGCTGCAGGATGTCGGCCGACTTGATCTCGAACAGCTGGCCGTGCTTGACCGCCGGCACGTCCTGCCAGCCGGGGCGCGCGGCCACTTTCTCGGGGCGGAACTTCTTGCCGCACCACGAGCCGATGACGATGTCGGGCGCGCGGCGCACGATCTCCAGCGGGTCGGCGATGATGCGGTCCTTGCCCATGGGCTGCGCCGCCAGTTCGGGAAAGCAGTCCTCACCGCCGGCCAGCGCGATCAGCTCCGACACCCAGCGGATGCCGCTGATGGCGGGCTCGTCCCACTCCTCGAAGTAGATGCGTGGGCGCCGCTTGCCCTGGGCGACTTGCACCTGTGCGGCTTGCTGCATCTGCGTCAGCCGCTCCCGATATTGCAGCAACAGGGCCTGACCGCGCTCGGCCGCGCCGACCAGCGCCGCCAGCTGCGCCAGCATCTCGAAGATCTGCGCCACGCTGCGCTGGTTGAACACGGTGACCTGCACGCCGGCGCGGATCAGCGCCGCGGCGATGTCGGCCTGCAGGTCGGAAAAGCCCAGCACGCAGTCGGGCTCGAGCGCCACGATCTTGTCGATCTTGGCGTTGAGAAAGGCGCTGACCTTGGGCTTCTCTTCACGCGCGCGGCGCGGCCGCACGGTGTAGCCGCTGATGCCGACGATGCGGGCCTCTTCACCCAGCAGGTACAGCCACTCGGTGGTTTCCTCGGTCAGGCAGACGATGCGCTGCGGGCCTTGCAGCGGGGGCAAGAGAGTATTCACGGCGGATGTCACGGTTGAACCGGCGCGCCCATCGGGCCTGAAAACAGCGCCGCCGTGGCGGACGGGCTGGAGGCGAACCAGGGGTGGAAGAAGCTGGCGCGCACGCTGCCCTGCGCAACAACCGCCTCGCCCGCCTTGCGCGCGCTGCCGGGCGCGGGCTCGGTGTGGGCGACGGGTGGCAGGTCGGCTTCCACGATGCCGTAGTGAAAGCCGTGGCCGCGCAGCGCGGCGGCGCCGTCCATCGGCCAGGCCTGCATGCCCAGCCCGGCCAGTTTCTTCTGCATCAGCGCGCGGCCGGGCAGCAGGCCCCACATGCCATGTGCGCTGCCATCGGCGGTGACCAATTCGTCCATCAACGCCATCATGCCGCCACCTTCGGCCCAGATGGGCTTGCCGGCGGCGGCGTGGGCCTGCAGTTGCTGGCGCAGATCGGCGCGCGCGGCCAGGGCGGCGGCGTGCAGCTCGGGGTAGCCGCCGGGCAGCCACAGCGCGTCGCAGGCGGGCAGCGGCTCGCCGGCCAGGGGCGAGAAGAACGCCACCTTCGCGCCCAGCGCCTGCAGCGCCTCCAGGTTGGCGGGGTAGACGAAGGCAAAGGCCGCGTCGCGCGCCACGGCCACGGTGCGGCCAGCCAGCAGGGGCGGCACGGGCG
>JAEXBL010000446.1 GCA_023394015.1 Pseudomonadota bacterium
CGGCTGCCGGGCAGCAGGTGGCCGTCGGCCAGCAGCCGGTCGATGGCGTCGGCGCCCAGCACCACGGCGTCGAAGGCCTCGCCGGCGGCCACGCGCCGGGCGGCATCGACGCCGCCCACCGACTCCAGCGCCACTGCCGCCCCGTGCTGGAGTTGGTAGGCGCTGGTCAGCTCGGCCAGCAACTTGCCGGTGGCCATGGACGAGATCAGGCGGAGCGCGGTGGCGGGCATGGTGGTCGCTGTGGGGCAGGTGGTGAAAGATGGCGCTGGCGCCCTATAACAACGGGCAAGCACAGCAGGCGGCCAAGCAAGAAGCCCAGGCCGGCCGGCAGGGCGCCCGCCATTGTGCCGGGCGGGCGGTTCGCTGCAGCGCGCCACCAGCGTGCCCGCGCTGCACGAACGGCCCACTACGATGGCTTACACCTGCGCGTGGCAATTCGGCGCGGGTTCTGGCAGGATGTGCATGAAATTCAACAAAACCCCGCGCAGCCCTTTTGGGGCCGCGCGCGTGACCACGAGGAGACCCGCCATGCCCATCACCGTTGCCGAAATCATGAACGCCCGCGGCCAGGTGCAGCTTGCATCGCTGCCGCCCACCGCCACCGTGCGCGACGCGCTGCAAATGATGGCGGACCGGCAGATCGGCTCGGTGCTGGTGGTGCAGGGCGATTCGCTGCTGGGCATCTTCACCGAGCGCGACTACGCGCGCCGGCTGGCGCTGCAGGGCCTGTCGTCGGCCGACACGCTGCTGATGAACGTGATGACCGCGCGCCTGTACGTGGTCAGCCCGCGCCAGACGGCGCAGGAATGCCTGGGCATCATGACCAAGGGCCGCATGCGCCACCTGCCGGTGGTCGATGGCGGCGAGCTGGTGGGGCTGGTGTCGATCGGCGACCTGGTGAACGCGCAGCTGCAGGCGCAGCGCTTCATCATCGAGCAGATGGAGAACTACATCGCCGGCAACATGGGCTGAGCCCCTGCGCACAGGCGGCGTGTGCCCGGGGGCGGATAATTCCGCCCCATGTCCCTGCTGGTTCTAGGCATCGAATCGTCATGTGACGAAACCGGCGTGGCGCTGGTGCGCACACGCCAGGGCGCCGTGCCCGAGCTGCTGGCGCACGCGCTGCACAGCCAGGTGGCCATGCACGCCGACTACGGCGGCGTGGTGCCCGAGCTGGCCAGCCGCGACCACATCCGCCGCGTGATTCCGCTGGCCCAGCAGGTGCTGGCGCAGGCGGGGCAGGCGCTGCCCGACATCGATGTGGTGGCCTACACGCGCGGCCCGGGCCTGGCCGGCGCGCTGCTGGTGGGCGCCGGCGTGGCCTGCGCGCTGGGCGCGGCGCTGGGGCGCCCGGTGCTGGGCGTGCACCACCTGGAAGGGCATTTGCTGTCGCCCTTTCTCAGCGCCGACCCACCCGAGTTTCCCTTCGTCGCCCTGCTGGTGAGCGGCGGCCACACGCAGCTGATGCGCGTGGACGGCGTGGGCCGCTACGAACTGCTGGGCGAGACCATCGACGACGCCGCCGGCGAAGCCTTCGACAAGTCCGCCAAGCTGCTCGGCCTGGGCTACCCCGGCGGGCCGGCGCTGGCGCGGCTGGCCGAGTACGGCGACGCCAGCGCCTACAAGCTGCCGCGCCCGCTGCTGCACAGCGGCAACCTGGACTTCTCGTTCGCCGGCCTCAAGACCGCGGTGCTGACGCAGGCGCGCAAGCTGGACGGCGCGGCCTGCGAGCTGCCGCGCGCGGACCTCGCGGCCAGCACGCAGGCGGCCATCGTCGAGGTGCTGGTGAAGAAGTCGCTGGCGGCGCTGAAGGCCACCGGCCTCAAGCGCCTGGTGGTGGCCGGCGGCGTGGGGGCCAACCAGCAGTTGCGCGAGGACCTGAACGCCGCCTGCGCCCAGCGCGGCGTGCGCGTGCACTACCCCGAGCTGCAGCTGTGCACCGACAACGGCGCCATGATCGCCCTGGCCGCGGCCATGCGCGTGCAGGCGGGCGTGGCGCAGCCCAATACCGACTACGCCTTCGATGTGAAGCCGCGCTGGCCGCTCGATCAGCTGGCGGCGGCGTGATGCGCGCCAGACATCGGGCACAAAAAAGGACGGCCTGGCCGTCCTTTTTTGCTGGCAACGCCGCGCCTTACTGGATCGCCAGCGTGGTGGCGGTGCTTTCCGGCACGCGCTTGGCCAGGGTCAGCGTCAGCACACCGTTTTCCAGCTTGGCGCTGCTGGCAGCGGCGTCCACGTCCTGCGCGAACTCGTAGACCTTCTTGTACTGGCGCGGCGCGCCGGCCACGGTTTCGAGTTGGACGGTGGGGCCGTCGATGGCCAGCGTGAGTTGCTCGCGGCTGACGCCGGGCACGTCGATCGACAGCGTCCAGGCCTTGTCGTCCTCGGTGACGTTGGCGGCGGCGGTGCGCGCCATCGTCAGGGCGTCATCCAGAAAGCGGTCCAGCGAGCGCAGGGCGGGTGCATAGACCGAGCGGCGGGCCACGGGGGCAGAAGCAGCAAAGATCATCTTGGGTTTCCTTTCAGTGGGTGGTGGCGGAAGAGGCCACTGGCCGCGTCCGCTTGATGCCTCAGTTGCGTGCTCCAGTGCCCATTTCAAGCCCGTTGCAAGCGCGCGTGGTGCAGAAAAAGCAGCGCAGCCCGCCCTTGAAAAACGCGGCTTGTGCCCCAGGCGCGTGCCGCGGCGCGGGGGGCCGCCGGGCAGCGCGTTACCATCACGGCTTGCCTGAGCACCAGTGACCCGGATGCCGTTTGTTGTTGTATTGCGCCGCGCAGCCCTGTGCCTGGCGCCCGCCTGTCTGGCCGCTTGCGCGGGCCTGGCTTCCAAGCCCGCGCCGCTGCTGGACTATGAACCCGAAAGCTTTGATGGCGCCGCCCACGTGCGGCGTTTTGCCGCCGCGCCCGACCGCAGCTGCGAGGCCGCGCGCCGTGCGCTGCTGAGCCAGGGCTACGTGCTGGCGGCCCCGCAGGCCGATCAGGTGACCGGGCGCAAGTACTTCCAGCCCACGGTGGAGCACCATGTGCAGCTTGAATTTCGCGTGGTGTGCGCGCCCGAGCTGGGTCATCCCGAGGCCGCCTCGGTGTTCGTCAGCGGGCTGAAGGAGCAGTACGTGGTGCGCAAGGCCAAGGAATCGGCCTCGCTGGGCGTGGGCGGCATCGGTTCGCTGTCGCTGCCGCTGGAGGGCGGGCTGGATTCGATGGTCAAGGTGGCCAGCGAGACCGTCACCAACGCCGCGCTGTACGAGCGCTTTTTCGAGCTGATGCGCGTCTACCTGGACCGCGCCACGCCGCCCGAGCCCGCGGCAGACACAGACCCCGCGCCCGCGCCGTCCTAAGCCCGCGCGTTCAAGCCTTTTGGCCCGCAGTGCCCGCCCGGCGTGGGCCGCCACCGTTGAAGGAGTCAGAAACCATGAACCTCGCCTCTCGCCGCGCGCTGCTGCGCGCCTCGCTGGCCCTGCTGGGCGCCGTGCCGTTGCTGTCGCCCGCGCAGGGCCAACCGGGCGCGCCGATCAAGCTGGCGCTGATCGAATCGCTGTCCGGCCCCTTCGCCAACACCGGCGAGGCGGTGGCCCGCAACCTGGCCTGGGCCATCGAGCGCGTGAACGCGCGCGGCGGCGTGCCCACCGCCACGGGGCCGCGCCCGCTGGAGCTGGTGCGCTTCGACAACAAGGGGCAGGTGGAGGAGTCACTGTCGATGCTGCGCGCGGCCATCGACGCCGGCATCCCGTTCGTGGCGCAGGGCAACTCGTCGGCGGCGGCCGCGGCGCTGATCGATGCCATCAACAAGCACAACCAGCGCGAGCCCGGCCGCCGCGTGCTGTTCCTGAACTACTCGGCCGTCGATCCGGTGCTGACCAACGACTTGTGCAGCTTCTGGCACTTCCGCTTCGACGCCCACGCCGACATGCGCATGACGGCGCTGATGGACGTGATCAAGGCCGATGCGCAGCTCAAGAGCCTGTACCTGATCGGCCAAGACTACAGCTTCGGCCACGCCGTGCTGCGCGAGGCCCGGCGCCAGCTCGGCGCGCAGCGCCCCGACGTGGCGATTGCCGGGGAGGAGCTGCACCCCATCGGCCGCATCAAGGACTTCCTGCCCTACGCCACCAAGATCCGCAACAGTGGCGCGCAGGCGGTGCTGACCGGCAACTGGGGCAACGACTTGACGCTGCTCATCAAGGCCGCGCGCGACGTGGGCTTCGAGGGGCGCTTCTACACCTTCTACGGCAACGCGCTGGGCGCGCCGGCGGCCATTGGCGACGCCGGCATCGGCAAGGTGGTGGCGGTGGCCGACTGGCTGCCCAACGTGCCCACGCCCGAGAGCGCGGCGTTCTACCAGTCGTTCCGCCAGCGCTTTCCGCGCCCGCAGGACGACTACGTGCACCTGCGCATGCAGTTGCTGATCGAGGCGCTGGCGCAGGCCATCGAGCGCGCCGGCGGCACCGAGGCGCAGGCCGTGGCCACGCAACTGGAGCGCGCCGACGTCAGCCTGGCCGGCCAGCGCGGGCGCATGCGTGCGGCCGACCACCAGTTCCAGCAGCCGCTGGCCGTGGGCGTGATGGAGCGCGCCGGCACGCCCGGCGTGCCCTTCGACGTGGAAGGCTCGGGC
>JAEXBL010000052.1 GCA_023394015.1 Pseudomonadota bacterium
CTCCAGCAGGCCGTGCTCGCGGTACTTGGGATGTTTTTCGATGAACGGCCACAGCGACATCAGCACCTCGCGCACCGCCTGCAGAAACTCGGGCTGCAGCGGGTCGCGCTGCTCGATCTGGCGCAGAAAATCATTCAGGCTGGTGGATGTCTTCAAGAGGGGCTCCTTGGTTGGGTGCGCATGGGCGTCGACTGCTTGAGCCATCATGCGCCAGGCTCGGCCGGCGCTGGCTGATGAAACGCAAAGGTCGGATGCTCTGTTTTGAATAGCTAGCGGCGCGGTCGGCGTTGCCGCCGGGGCAGGTATTTTCGCGCAAAAACACGGCAACCCCGACACGGCGGCGGCGGGCGCCGTGCTACAGGCGCACCGTGATGCCGCGCCGGGCCATGTGCTGCTTGGCCTGGGCGATGGTGTATTCGCCGTAATGAAAGATGCTGGCGGCCAGCACCGCGTCGGCCAGGCCGATCTGCACGCCGTCGGCCAGGTGGTCCAGGTTGCCCACGCCGCCCGAGGCGATCACCGGCACCGGCACGGCCTCGGCCACGGCGCGGGTCAGCTCCAGGTCGAAGCCGCTCTTGGTGCCGTCGCGGTCCATGCTGGTCAGCAGGATCTCGCCGGCGCCATGCTCGGCCATCTGCCTGGCCCAGGCCACGGCATCGAGGCCGGTGTTCTGGCGCCCGCCGTGGCTGTAGACGTCCCAGCCCTCGCCGCGCGCGGCCACTTCGTCGCCCACGCGGCGCTTGGCGTCGATGGCGACGACGATGCACTGCGCGCCGTATTTGGCCGAAGCCTCGCGGATCACCTGCGGGTTGGCAATGGCGGCCGAATTGAAGCTGGTCTTGTCGGCCCCGGCGTTCAGCAGGCGCCGCACGTCCTCCACCGTGCGCACGCCGCCGCCCACGGTGAGCGGGATGAACACCCGCGAGGCCACGGCCTCGATGATGGGCAGGATCAGGTCGCGCTGGTCGCTGGTGGCGGTGATGTCGAGAAAAGTGAGCTCGTCGGCGCCCTGCTCGTTGTAGCGCGCGGCGATCTCCACCGGGTCGCCCGCATCGCGCAGCTCGACGAAGTTGACGCCCTTGACCACGCGGCCGCCGGTGACGTCGAGGCAGGGAATGATGCGTTTGGCCAGCATGGGTTGCGCCTCGTGGTTCATGCGGCGGCGTCGCTCAACTCGTCCGCGCGCTGCTGCGCGGCGGCAAAGTCCAAGTCGCCGGTGTAGATGGCGCGGCCGGCGATCACGCCTTCGACGCCCTCGCCCTCGACCGCGCACAGCGCCTCGATGTCGGCCATGCTCGACAGCCCGCCCGAGGCGATGACCGGGATGGTGGAGGCCTGGGCCAGCTTCACCGTGGCGTCGATGTTGATGCCGGTCAGCATGCCGTCGCGGCCGATGTCGGTGTAGATGATGGAGTCGACGCCCCAGTCCTCGAACTTCTTGGCCAGGTCGCCCACCTCGTGGCCGGTCATCTTGCTCCAGCCGTCGGTGGCGACCTTGCCGTCCTTGGCGTCCAGGCCGACGATGATGTGGCCGCCGAAAGTGGTGCAGGCGTCTTTCAGAAAGCCCGGGTTCTTCACCGCCGCGGTGCCGATGATGACGTAGCTGAGTCCCAGGTCGATGTACTGCTCGATGGTGTCCAGGTCGCGGATGCCGCCGCCCAGTTGCACCGGGATCTCGTCGCCCACGGCCTTCAGGATCGCCTTGATGGCCCCCAGGTTCTTCGGCTTGCCGGCAAAGGCGCCGTTCAGGTCCACCAGGTGCAGGCGGCGCGCGCCCTGTGCCAGCCAGTGCGTGGCCATGTCGGCGGGCGATTCGCTGAAGGTGGTGACCTGGTCCATATCGCCCTGTTTCAGGCGCACGCAATGCCCGTCTTTCAAGTCGATGGCGGGAATGATCAGCATGGTGAGAAGTGGGTGATTGAAGGCATCGGCACCCGCGCATCCGGCGCGGGCAGCTGTCGATTGGGGGTGGCGATCAGGACTGGATCACGGATTCCAGTGCAGGAAGTTGCGGTAAAGGGCCAAGCCCTGGTCGGCACTTTTTTCCGGGTGGAACTGGGTGGCAAAAATATTATCGCGTGCCACCGCCGAGGTAAAGCGCAGGCCGTATTCGGTTTCCCCCACGCTGTGACGAGGGTCCAGCGGGCAAGCATAAAAGCTGTGCACGAAGTAGAACCATTCGCCATCGGGCACCTGGCCCCACACCGGGTGCGGGCGGCGCTGGTGCACGCGGTTCCAGCCCATTTGCGGCACCTTGAGCCGGCTGCCGTCGGGCGCGCGCTGGCCGGCCAGGTCGAAGCGGCGCACCTCGCCACCGATCAGGCCCAGGCCCGGCGTGCCGGCGGCGGTGTGGCCTTCGGCGCTGTGGTCGAGCAGCATCTGCATGCCCACGCAGACGCCGAACAGCGGCTTCGACGCCGCCGCCTCGAGCACCGATTCGAGCAGGCCCGAGTCGCGCAACTCGCGCATGCAGTCGGCCATGGCGCCCTGCCCCGGCAGCACCACGCGGTGGGCACGGTGCACCACCTGCGCATCGTGCGTGATGACGGCGTTGACCCGCGTGTCGGCAGTGGCATGGATCACCGCCTGCGCCACCGAGCGCAGGTTGCCCATGCCGTAATCGACCACGGCCACCGTCTGGTTCACTGCTGAATTCATAGCTTTTGGCGCTCGCACATCCAGCGCCGGAAGCCGATTCTATTCAGGGCCGCTCAAAGGCTGCCCTTGGTGGACGGGATGGTGCCGGCCATGCGCGCATCGGGCGTGAGGGCCATGCGCAGCGCGCGGCCGAAGGCCTTGAAGATGGTCTCCGCCTGGTGGTGCGCGTTCACGCCCTTCAGGTTGTCGATGTGCACGCTGGCGAAGGCGTGGTTGACGAAGCCCTGGAAGAACTCGTGAATGAGCTGCGTGTCCAGCTGGCCGATCATGGCGCTGGTGAAGGGCATGTCGGCAAACAGCCCGGGCCGGCCCGAGAGGTCGATCACCACGCGGCTCAAGGCCTCGTCCAGCGGCACGTAGCTGTGGCCGTAGCGGGTGATGCCCTGCTTGTCGCCCACGGCCTGGCGCACGGCCTGGCCGATGCAGATGCCCACGTCTTCCACCGTGTGGTGGCCGTCGATGTGCAGGTCGCCGTCGCAGTGCACGTCCAGGTCGATCAGGCCGTGGCGGGCGATCTGGTCCAGCATGTGGTCGAAAAAGCCGATGCCGGTGGCCAGCTTCGACTGGCCGGTGCCGTCGAGGTTGAGCTTGACGGTGATCCTGGTTTCGGCGGTGTCGCGCGAGATCTCGGCGGTGCGGGGGGTGTTCATGGCAGCTTGCTCCATTCAGTCGGTCAGTAGGGCTTGCAGCGCGTTCAGCAAGGCATCGGTTTGCGCCTCGGTGCCGACGCTGATGCGCAGGAAGTCGGCGATGCGCGCGGGTTGGCGAAAGTGGCGCACCAGGATGCGGCGCTCGCGCAGCGCCGCGGCCAGCCGGGCGCCATCGCGCCGGGGCCAGCGCGCAAACACGAAGTTGGCGCTGGACGGCAGCACCTCGGCGCCCAGCCCCTGCAGCGCGGCGGTCAGGCGCTCGCGGGTGGCGATGATGCGCGCGCGGGTGGACTCGAACCAAGCCACGTCCTCGATCGCGGCGCGCGCGCCGGCCTGGGCCAGGCGGTCGAGCGGGTAGGAGTTGAAGCTGTCCTTGACGCGCACCAGCGCCTCGATCAATTCAAGCTGCCCCAGCGCGTAGCCCACGCGCAGGCCGGCCAGCGCGCGCGACTTGGACAGCGTGCGCACCACCAGCAGCTGCGGATAGGCGTCGATCAGCGTGGCCGCGGATTCGGCGCCGAAGTCCACGTAGGCCTCGTCCACCACCACCACGCTGTCCGGGTTGCCGTCCAGCAGGCGCCGCAGCTCGCCCAGGGGCAGCGCGATGCCGGTGGGCGCGTTGGGGTTGGGCAGCACGATACCGCCGTTCGGCCCGGCGCCCAGGTAGTCGTCGACCCGGATGGCGAAGTCGTCGGCCAGCGCAATCTCGCGCGTGGCGATGCCGTACAGCCGCGCGTACACCGGGTAGAAGCTGTAGCTGATGTCCGGGTGCAGCAGCGGCGCGGGGTGGCGCAGCAAGGCCATGAAGACATGGGCCAGCACCTCGTCCGAGCCGTTGCCGACGAACACCTGCTCGGCGCGCAGGCCGTGGTGCGCGGCCACGGCCTGGCGCAGCGCGCTGGACTGCGGATCGGGGTACAGGCGCAGCGCATCGCCGCTTGCGGCCGCGATGGCGGCCAGCACGGCCTCGCTCGGCCCGTAGGGGCATTCATTGGTGTTCAGCTTGACGAGGCCGTCCACCTTGGGCTGCTCGCCCGGCACATAGGGGGTGAGCTGGTGAACGATGTCGCTCCAGTAGCGGCTCATGGTCGGGGGCTTTCTGCAAGAGGGTTTTGGTGGTGAAGGCTTCGGTCATCCACGGCGCATGACGAATGACCGCGCTCTGGCGAGCGCATGACCAATGACAAAAGGGTTCGGCCCACACGGCGCCCTGTCATTTGTCATGGCGCGAAAGCGCCGGTCATCGAGCGCAGCGAGGTCATGTCATTCCTCGGCGGGCGGCAGTTCGTCGGGGCCGACGAGGTAGGGGTTGAGCACCTGCACGGTCTCGAAGCGCTGCTGGTGCGGCAAGTCCTCGCTCAGCAGGTAGTGGCAGCCCTGCTGCTGGGCCGACGAGACGATCAGCGCGTCCCAGTAGCCCAGCGCGTGGCGGTCCTGCAGCGCCCAGGCGCCGTCGATCACGTAGGTGTCCAGGTGCGGCGGCTGCCACTGGCGCAGGTTGCGCACCTGCGCGCGCGCCTGCTGCACCGGCATGCGGGCGCGAAAGCGGGTGATGGCGTTGTGGTACAGCTCGTTCAGCACCTGCGTGCTGATGCGCCCGGCGCGGTTGGTCCAACACCAGCGCACCCAGTCGCGCGCCCCTGCCAGCCGGGCCGGGTCGCGCTCGTCGGCGGTGTGCAGGAACACCGGGGTGTCGACAAAGACCAGCGGCGTCATTGGATCTCGCTCAGGCGCAGGTAGGGCCCGTCGCTCTCGCCCCAGGACTCGAAGCGCAGCGCCGCGCGCATGGCCTGCGCGTAGGCGTCTTCCTGGCGCATCTTCTCGGCCAGCATCTCGCCCACCATGCGCGAGACGCTGCTGCCGCGCCTGGCCGCCTCCACCCGCGCCCATTCGAGCACGCTGTCTTCGACGGTGATGGTGACGTTCTTCATGGGCAGAATCATACACGAACTTCGTGCTACACGAACTTCGTGGTGCCGTGGCCACCACCGCTTCATGGCCTCTTGATGACGGCCGCACTGGGATCGACCCCAGCTGGGGCGCTTACCAGCTCGTAACGCGCCGGATGGCGTAGCGCGCGGTGCTGCGCTGCAATACACGCCATCGCCCCGCGCCCGCGGGGCCCACGCAACGCCCCCACCCATGTCGATTCTTTCCACCCCCATCGGTCGCGGCAGCGCGCTGGCCGGGCCGGCGGCCCAGGCGCTGTCGCCGGCCGCACGGCAGGCGCTGGACGGTGCCACCACGCTCGGCACCGTCAACCCGGCGCAACTGGCGCAGCAGCTTCAGCGCCTGCCCGACGCCGGCGCGCGCCGGCAACTGCTGGACGAGCTGGCACCCCAGCTGTCGCCGGACGACCTGCAGGCCGTGCACCGCCAGCTGGGCGGCGCGCCGGCCAAGCCAGCCGGCATAGACACCGACCTGGCGCTGGACCTGACACAGATCGGCCTGGACATCGCCGGCATCTTCGACCCCACGCCGATCTCCGACGGCGCCAACGCGCTCATCTCGCTCGGCCGCGGCGACTGGCTGGGCGCGGGCCTGAGCGCCGTCAGCATGGTGCCCTACCTGGGCGATGCCGCCAAGATGGGCAAGCTGGGCAAGTACGCGCAGACGGTCGCCAAAGCCATCGACGCCGCGCGCGCCAACCCGGCGCTGCACCAGGCGCTGGCGCCGGCCGTCCAGGGCATTGCCGACGCCATCGCCAAGCTGCCGCTGGACAAGCTGCCCGAGGCCGCGCGCCGACAGCTCACCACGCTGAAAGAGCTGACCGGCATCTTCGCCAAGGAGTCCGACGCCGCCGCGCGCCAGGCCCTGAAGCTGGCCGACGAGTTGCCCGCCGCCGGCACCGCCCGGGCCGGCGC
>JAEXBL010000127.1 GCA_023394015.1 Pseudomonadota bacterium
GGCCAGGGCCGAGGCCCTGGCGCGCCAGCCGCTGGTGGGCGGGCTGGTCAGCGCGGCGGTGATCGTCGCCGCACTGTATTTCGGGCGCGACCTACTGATGCCGCTGGCGCTGGCGATCCTGGTGGGCTTCGTGCTGGACCCGCTGGTGGGCGGGCTCAAGCGGCGCGGCGTGCCGCGGGCGCTGGCGGTGTGCCTGGTCATGGCCGGCGCGCTGGCGCTGGTGGCCGGCACGGCGGTGTTCATCGGCGGGCAGCTGCGCCAACTGGGCAACGACCTGCCGGTGTACGAAAAGAACATCACCCGCAAGCTGCGCAATTTTGGCGACACCCTGCGCCAGCCCGGCGTGCTGGACCAGTACTCGCGCGTGTTCAACAAGGTCGAGCGCGAGCTGGACAAGGCCCAGCGCGCCGCCGAGCCGGCCCGCCCCGCGGCCGAGCGGGCCACCCGCGTGGAGATCGTCGGCCAGGCCATGCGCCCGGCCGAGCGCGTGGGCCGCTGGATCGACAGCTTTGCCACGCCGGTGGTGATGGCCGGCATCGTCATCGTGTTCGTGTTCCTGATCCTGCTGGACAAGGGCGACCTGCGCGACCGCGCGCTGCGCCTGCTGGGCAGCAACCTGCACCGCACCACCGACGCGCTGAACGAAGCCGCCCGGCGCGTGAGCCGCTACCTCGGCATGCAGCTGGCCGTGAACGCCAGCTACGGCATCCCGATGGCGCTGGGCCTGCTCTTGATCGGCGTGCCGGGCGCGCTGGTGTGGGGCCTGCTGGCGGCGGTGCTGCGCTTCGTGCCCTACGTGGGGCCGATGATCGGCGCGCTGTTCCCGCTCACGCTGGCCTTTGCCGTGGACCCCGGCTGGGACATGGTGCTGTGGACGCTGGGCCTGATCGTCACGCTGGAGCTGATCAGCAACAACGTCATCGAGCCCTGGCTCTACGGCAGCAGCACCGGCCTGTCCACGCTGTCGCTGATCCTGGCGGCGATGTTCTGGACCGCCCTCTGGGGGCCGATCGGGCTGATCCTGTCGACCCCCATCACCGTGGTGCTGCTGGTGCTGGGCCAGCACCTGCCGCAACTGCAGTTCCTGGAGGTGCTGCTGGGCAGCGAGCGCGCCCTGGACGAGCCCACGCGCCTGCACCAGCGCCTGCTGGCCGGCGACGTGGAAGAGGCCATCGACCTGGCCATGCTGCACGCCGAGCAGACGTCGCCGCGCCGCTTCTACGACGAGGTGGGCCTGGACGCGCTGCGCCTGGCCACCAGCGCGCACGGCACCGTGGCCACCGCCGAGCACCGGCACCGCGTGGTCTCGGGCATGGACCAGCTGATCGACGAGCTGCGCGAGCAATACCCGCCGCCGCCCGACCTGCCGGTGCGCGTGGCCTGCCTGGGCGGGCGCTGGGCGGTGGATGCGCTGGCCGCCGACATGGCCGCGCACACGCTGGCGCTGGCCGGCATCGGCAGCCGCGTGGTGCAGGTTGGCATCATGTCGTCGGACTACTTCTCGCGGCTCGACCTGCAGGGCGCCGAGGTGGTGGTGCTGTGCTACTTCACGCCCGACCCGACCACGCTGGCCAAGTTCTTCGTGCGCCGCCTGCGCCGCCGCTGGCCCGAGGTGCAGGTCATCCTGGCAGCCTGGAACTACGCCTCCGAGCGCCCGCACGCCGAGGTGATGCAGGCCGTGGGCGCCGACGCCCTGGTGACCTCGCTCGACGAGCTGCTGGCCCAGGCCCACAGCCGCCTGGCCAGCGCGGGCGACACACCCTTCAGCCCCGCGCCGCAGCCCGAGAATGAGCGCGAACGCCTGCAGGCGCTGCACGCCAGCGGCGTGCTCGATCCGGCGCTGCGCGGCCGCTTCGACGCCATCGCCAAGCGCACGGCCGATGCCTTCGACTGCCCGATGGCGCTGGTGTCGCTCATCGACGAACAGTGGCAGCTGGTCCACGGCGACGCCAGCGCCGCCGGCCGCCCCGACGAAGGCGCGCCCGAACCCGGCACGCCGCGCCCGCAGTCGCTGTGCGGCCACGTGGTGGCGCAGGCCGAGCCGCTGGTGGTGCCCGACGTGGGGCGCGACGCGCGCTTTGCCGCCAACCCGGCGCTGAAGCAGCGCGGCATCCGCTTCTACGCCGGGGCGCCGCTGCGCACCCGCGAGGGGCAGGTGCTGGGCACGCTGTGCCTGCTGGACACGGCGCCCCGCAGCCTGTCGCCGCGCGACGTGATGCTGCTGGAAAACCTGGCCGACGAAGTGATGCGCAGCGTGCGCCAGCAGCAGAAGCAGCGCGAGGGAGGCGCCCCCGGCGACGCGCCGGCGCTGGCGCCGCAGTGATACCAAGTTGTCTTCAAAGAAATAAAAGCATTCACCGCAGAGACGCAGAGGGCGCCGAGGTTCGCAGAGCAAAAAACCGCATTCTTTCTCTGCGTGTGCGCTGCGTTCTCTGCGTCTCGGCGGTGAAGACAACGGTGCCAAGACCCAGAGGTCTCTGCATCGCTGATAGCGATTCGGTATGAGTCGGGCGCGCCCGGCCTTTCAAGCCGCTTCGGGTGCCGGCGGCGTGGGCCCGGGCTCCGCCACCGGCAGCAGCACCGTCACCGCCAGCCCCGGCCGGGCGTTGCGCAGGCGCAGGTGCCCGCCGTGCGCCTGGGCCACCAGCCGCGCCAGGTACAGCCCCAGCCCCACGCCGCCGGTGCCGCGCTGGCGCGCGCCATCGGGCCGGTAGAAAGCCTGCGCCAGTTGCGCCAGCTGCTCGGGCGCCACGCCGGGGCCGTGGTCGCGCAATTCGATCTGCACGCCTTCGGCGCTGCGGCGCAGGTGCAGCTCGGGCGCGGGTGCATCAGCCGGCGTGTGGCGCAGCGCGTTGTCGAGCAGGTTGCGCAGCAGCAGGCGCACGCGGCCGGCGTCCAGCCACTGCGGCGCGCCCAGTGCGGCGTCGGCCTGCAGGCGCAGTTCGGTGGCGCGCGGGTGGGCGGCCGCCATCTCGCCGATCAGCGTGCGGGCCAGCGCCGGCAGGTCGGTCGGTTCGCGCTGCAGCGCGGCATGCGGGCTGGCCAGGCGCTCGCTTTCCAGCAGGTCGGCGATCAGGTCGCGCATCTGGCCCAGATCGCGCAGCAGCGCGGCGCGGG
>JAEXBL010000062.1 GCA_023394015.1 Pseudomonadota bacterium
GGGTGAGGGCCAGCAGCGACTGTGACCCAAGCTGCCCTCACCCCAGCCCCTGGCTACCAGATGTTCCGATCCGCTTTGTTTTTGATAGCTTCCGGCGCTTGCCTGATAGGCGCTGCGCAGGCGCAAGACCCGCCCTCCTCCACCGCGGCCCCGTCCATCGACGCCGCGCACCAGGCCCGGCTGGTGCGCATGGTGCGGCAGGACTGCGGCTCCTGCCACGGCATCCAGCTCACCGGCGGGCTGGGCCCGGCGCTCACGCGCGAGCGCATGGCCGACTTTCCCTTCGACAGCCTCGTGGCCGTCATCTACCACGGCCGGCCCGGCACGCCCATGCCGGGCTGGAAAAGCATGATCTCCGAGGCCGACGCGCACTGGATCGCCCACCAGCTGCAGGCCGGCTTTCCGCTTGAAGCGGTTAAAACCGCACCATGAACACGCTTTCCCTCCCCCCTCTTTCGCGCCGCAGCCTGCTGGCCCTGTCCTCCGCCACGGTGCTGGGTGCCTGCGCCAGCACCACGCCCCTGCTCATCGCCCCCGGCCGCGGCAGCGGCGACCTGGGGCTGGTGATCGAGCGCGAAAGCGGCAGCATCGGCGTGCTCGACACCAGCGCCCGCACCCGCCTGGGCACCATCGGCGGGCTGGGCGACCTGTCGCACGCCTCGGTGGTGTTCTCGCGCGATGGCGCGCGCGCCTACGTGTTCGGGCGCGACGGCGCCATGAGCCGCGTCAACCTGATCACCGGCCAGCTCGAGGGCCGGGTGATGCAGGCCGGCAACTCCATCGGAGGCGCCATCTCCACCGACGGCACGCTGATCGTGGCGCAGAACTACCAGCCCGGTGGCGTGAAGGTGTTCGACGCCCGCACGCTGGAGCAGCTGGCCGACATTCCCGCCGTGGTGAACGGCCAGCCCTCGCGCGTGGTGGGCCTGGCCGACATCCCGCGCAACCGCTTCATCTTCTCGCTGTTCGACGCCGGCCAGATCTGGATCGCCGACCTGGCCGACCCGCGAAAGCCGCAGCTGACCAAGTTCGAGAACATCGGCAAGCAGCCCTACGACGCGCTCGTGTCGCCCAATGGCCGCACCTACATCGCCGGCCTGTTCGGCGAGGACGGGCTGGCCATGATGGACCTGTGGGCGGCCGAGCCCAGGGTCGAGCGCATCCTGCCGGGCTACGGCCGGGGCGAGCAGCCGCTGCCGGTGTTCAAGATGCCGCACCTGCGCGGCTGGTCGGTGGCCGGCAGGCACGCCTACCTGCCTGCCATCGGCCGGCACGAGGTGCTGGTGGTGGAGACCGACACCTGGAAGGAAGTCGACCGCATCAAGGTGGCCGGTCAGCCGGTGTTCGTGATGGCACGGCCCGACGGCCGCCAGGTGTGGGTCAACTTCGCCGTGCCCGACTACGACACGGTGCAGGTCATCGACACGCAGACGCGGCAGGTCGTGCAGCGCCTCCAACCCGGCAAGGCCGCGCTGCACATGGAATTCACCCCGCGCGGCGACGCCGTGTGGATCAGCGCGCGCGACGACCACAAGGTGGTGGTCATCGACACGCAGAGCTTCGAGACGCTGGCCACGCTGCCCGCCAAGTCCCCCAGCGGCATCTTCTTCACTTCGCGTGCGGCGCGCACAGGATTTTGATGGCACCCCCTGAGCCGCCTGCGGCGTCTTCCCCCTCTGCTGCGCGAGGGGGACGCACCCGATGGCCGGGGGAACCCCGTCCATGGGCGCCTGCGCATGAACGCGGTCATTGGAGGGGTGACTGCGCAGCCCGGAGGACGTCATTCCGGCGCACGCCGGAATCCACGGCGTGTGATCCTCGTGCGGGTGCGCAGGCGCGCACCGGGAATCATTGACATGGACCCGACCCGCCACGCGTCGCTTGCGCAGCCGTTTCCCGATGCCGACACCACCCTGCACGCCCGCCTGCTGAACCACTGGCAGCGCGGCTTTCCCTTGACCGATCGGCCGTTTGCGCAGGTGGCGCAGGCGGAAGGCGCTGGCGAATCCGAAGTGATCGAGGCGCTGCGCGCGCTGCTGGCGCGCGGCGCGATCAGCCGCATCGGCGCGGTGTGGGCGCCGGGCGTGGGCGGCGCCGCCCTGCTGTGCGCCATGGCGGTGCCGCCCGAGCGGTTGCAGGCCGTGGCCGCGCTGGTGTCGGCGCACCCTGGCGTCAACCACAACTACGAGCGCGAGCACGCCTTCAACCTGTGGTTTGTCATCACCGGCACCGGCACCGAGCCGCTGGATGAGGCGCTGGCCGCCATCGAAGCCGACAGCGGCCTGCCTGTCATCCGCCTGAAGATGGTGCGCCCCTACCGCATCGACCTCGGCTTCGATCTGCACCGCCCCGCCACGCAGCGCGGCACGCTGCAGCGCCGCGCGCCGCGCGTCGAGGCCGCCGACCATGATCTCGCGGCGCTGCTCGAGGCCGGCCTGCCGCTGCTGCCGGAGCCGTATGCCGAATGGGCGCGCGCCACCGGCCGCCCCACGACCGAGGTGCTGGCCCGCATCCAGGCCTGGCTCGATGCCGGCACGCTGCGCCGCTTCGGCCTGGTGGTGCGGCACCACGAAGTCGGCTTCGCCGCCAACGCCATGACCGTGTTCGACATCGACGACGCGCAGGTGGACGCCGCCGGCGAACGCCTGGCCACGCAGCCCGGCATCACCCTGTGCTACCGCCGCGAGCGCGCCGCCGGCTGGCCCTACAACCTGTACTGCATGGTGCACGGTCGCAGCCGCGACGAGACGCTGGCGCTGCTGCGCGCCGCCATCGAGGGCGCCGGCCTGGGCGATGCGCCGCAGCAGGTCCTGTTCAGCCGGCGCCGCTTCAAGCAGACCGGCGCGAGGTATTTCAGATGCACCCCCTGAGTCGCCTTCGGCGCCTTCCCCCTCTGCTTCGCGAGGGGGACGCACCCAGTGGCCGGCGCAGGTCCGGCCACGGGCGCCCGCGACTGGGCTGCTGCGCAGCAGCCAGCGGCCTGACGACCGCCATTCACGTTTGACTGACGAATGCCCATGCACGCCGACGCCACCACCGACCTGCGCCTGCCCCCCGGCATCGAGCTGGACGACGCGCGCCTGATCGACCGCCTGCAGCGCAGCCTGCCGATCACCGAGCGGCCATTTGCCGACGTGGCGGCCGAGTTGCAG
>JAEXBL010000074.1 GCA_023394015.1 Pseudomonadota bacterium
AAACAGAGGAGTGCAGGGCGGCCGGTTTCACTGTCGGGCGCCCTTTGTTTTTGTGGCAGAAAATGCAATCCTGCGCGAGGATGGCGAAATTGGTAGACGCACCAGGTTTAGGTCCTGACGCCAGCAATGGTGTGGGGGTTCGAGTCCCCCCCCGCGCACCAGACATCAACAGACGAGAGAACACCATGGCCGTGAATGTCGAAACCCTTGAGAAGCTCGAACGCAAGATCACGCTGACGCTGCCCGTCGAGACCATCCAGAACGAGGTGGACGCCCGCCTGCGCAAGCTGGCGCGCACCGTGAAGATGGACGGCTTTCGCCCCGGCAAGGTGCCGATGAGCGTGGTGGCGCGCCAGTACGGCTATTCGGTGCAGTACGAGGTGATGAACGACAAGGTCGGCGAGGCCTTCTTCAACGCCGCCAACGAGGCCGAGCTGCGCGTGGCCGGCCAGCCCACCATCACCGAGAAGGAAGGCGCGCCCGAGGGGCAGATGGCCTTCGACGCCGTGTTCGAGGTGTTCCCCGAGGTGAAGATCGGCGACCTGAGCACGGCCGAGATCGAGAAGGTGTCGGCCGACGTCAGCGACGAGGCCATCGACCGCACCATCGACATCCTGCGCAAGCAGCGCCGCAGCTTTGCCCAGCGCGCCAAGGACGCCGCCGCCGAGGACGGCGACCGCGTGACCATCGACTTCGCCGGCAAGATCGACGGCGAGGCCTTCGAGGGCGGCAAGGCCGAGGGCTTTCAGTTCATCGTCGGCGAAGGCCAGATGCTGAAGGAGTTCGAGGACGCCGTGCGCGGCATGAAGCTGGGCGAGAGCAAGACCTTCCCGCTGGCCTTCCCCGAGGACTACCACGGCAAGGACGTGGCCGGCAAGACCGCCGATTTCATGGTCACCGTGCACAAGATCGAGGCCGGGCACCTGCCCGAGGTCAACGAGCAGCTGGCCAAGTCGCTGGGCGTGAAGGACGGCACCGTCGAGGGCCTGCGCGCCGACATCCAGAAGAACCTGGAGCGCGAGGTCAAGTTCCGCCTCAACCAGCGCAACAAGCAGGCCGTGATGGACGCGCTGGTGGCCAAGGCCGAGCTGGACATTCCCAAGGCCAGCGTGCAGGCCGAGGTGGGCCGCATGGTCGAGGCCGCCCGTGCCGACCTCAAGGCGCGCGGCCTGAAGGACGTGGACAAGCTGCTCATCCCCGAGGACAGCTTCCGCCCGCAGGCCGAGGAGCGCGTGCGCCTGGGCCTGGTGGTGGCCGAGCTGGTGAAGGCCCACGACCTGCAGGCCAAGCCCGAGCAGATCAAGGCCCAGGTGGAAGAGCTGGCCGCCAGCTACGAGAAGCCGGAAGAGGTGGTGCGCTACTACTACGCCGACAACCGCCGCCTGGCCGACGTGGAGGGCATGGTGATCGAGAACAACGTGACCGAGCACGTGCTGGGCCAGGCCAAGGTCACCGAGAAGAAGCTCGACTTTGACGAGCTGATGGGCCAGCAGTCGGCCTGACGCGGCCGGCGCGCCGATCGCGCCTGCCGCACCGCCCGGTGGCGCCGCCACCGCGGCAGCGACAATGGGGCTTGGAATCAGCCGGTTCCGGCCCCATTTGCTTTCTCTGCCATCCTTCGGAGTTTCCCTTTCATGCGCGCATACGACACCCCCCAGAACCTCGGCCTCATCCCCATGGTCATCGAGCAGTCCGGCCGCGGCGAGCGCTCGTACGACATCTACTCGCGCCTGCTGCGCGAGCGCGTGGTGTTCCTGGTGGGCGAGGTCAACGACCAGACCGCCAACCTGGTGGTGGCGCAGCTGCTGTTCCTGGAAAGCGAGAACCCCGACAAGGACATCTCGCTCTACATCATCTCGCCCGGCGGCAGCGTCACGGCCGGCATGTCGATCTACGACACCATGCAGTTCATCAAGCCCGACGTGTCCACCATGTGCCTGGGCTTCGCGGCCAGCATGGGCGCCTTCCTGCTGGCGGCCGGCGCCAAGGGCAAGCGCTACAGCCTGCCCAACAGCAAGGTCATGATCCACCAGGTGCTGGGCGGCGCGCGCGGCCAGGCCACCGACATCGAGATCCACGCCCGCGACATCCTGCGCACCAAGGAGCAGATGAACCGCATCCTGGCCGACCGCACCGGCCAGCCGCTGGAGAAGATCCAGCGCGACACCGAGCGCGACTACTTCATGACCGCCGACGAGGCCAAGGACTACGGCATCGTCGACCAGGTCATCGCGAACCGGCCCTGAGCTTCGTTGGCCCCCGCCGCGCCATCCACCTACGTGCCACGGCGCGGCGCTCGCCGGAGGCATGATTTGGTTATCATGCCCCGATCCATCATGAAACTGTCACGCAATGGCCGATAAAAAAGGCGCTTCTTCCGCCAGCGAGAAAACGCTTTACTGCTCGTTCTGCGGCAAGAGCCAGCACGAGGTGAAGAAGCTGATCGCCGGCCCGTCGGTGTTCATCTGCGACGAGTGCATCGACCTGTGCAACGACATCATCCGCGAGGAAGTGCCGGCCGAGGACGGCGCCGCCGAGGCGCGTGCCGAGTTGCCCACGCCGGCCGACATCAAGGCCAACCTCGACAACTACGTCATCGGCCAGGAGAAAGCCAAGCGCACGCTGTCGGTGGCGGTCTACAACCACTACAAGCGCCTCAAGCACAAGGAAGAGGCCAAGGGCGGCGATGTCGAGCTGGCCAAGAGCAACATCCTGCTGATCGGCCCCACCGGCAGCGGCAAGACGCTGCTGGCGCAGACCCTGGCGCGCCAGCTCGATGTGCCCTTCGTCATGGCCGACGCCACCACGCTGACCGAGGCCGGCTACGTGGGCGAGGACGTCGAGAACATCATCAGCAAGCTGCTGCAAAGCTGCAACTACGACGTCGAGCGCGCCCAGCGCGGCATCATCTACATCGACGAGATCGACAAGATCAGCCGCAAGGCCGACAACCCCAGCATCACGCGCGACGTCTCGGGCGAGGGCGTGCTGCAGGCGCTGCTCAAGCTGATCGAAGGCACCCTGGCCAGCATCCCGCCGCAGGGCGGGCGCAAGCACCCGAACCAGGACTTCCTGCAGATCGACACCACCAACATCCTGTTCATCTGCGGCGGCGCTTTCGCCGGGCTGGAGAAGGTGATCGAGGAGCGCACCGAGGCCAGCGGCATCGGCTTTGGCGCCACCGTGCGCAGCAAGCAGCAGCGCTCGATCAGCGAGGCCTTCCAGGACGTGGAGCCGGAGGACCTGATCAAGTACGGCATCATTCCCGAGCTGGTCGGCCGCATGCCGGTGGTGGCCACGCTGGCCGAGCTGACCGAGGACGCGCTGGTGCAGATCCTGACCGAGCCCAAGAACGCGCTGGTCAAGCAGTTCAGTCGCCTGCTGCAGATGGAAGGCGTCGAGCTGGAGATCCGCCCCAGCGCGCTGAAGGCGATCGCCCGCAAGGCGCTGGCGCGCAAGACCGGCGCGCGCGGGCTGCGCTCGATCCTGGAAGGCGCGCTGATCGACACCATGTTCGAGCTGCCGCACACTGCCAACGTGGCCAAGGTGGTGGTGGACGAGAACACCATCGCCGACAACCAGCCGCCGCTGCTGGTCTACCGCGAAGCCGCCAAGAAGGCCTGAGCGGCGCTGGCGACCCGCCTTGTCAACAGCCTTGTCTGGCCGGCAGCGCAGGCTGGGCCGGCGCAGGCTGCTATCAGCCCCGTAGCGGACCGCCGACACCCCCGGCGCGGCGTGCGTGATTGGCGCCGCCGGGGCCCACCCACCCCGCCGCTGGGTTGAAAATGGCGTCTGAGCAGCCATATCTGGCTGAATCACCCGAGGATTCTTCATGTCCGGAACCACCCCATTGCCCCCCACCCCCATCGACCTGCCGCTGCTGCCGCTGCGCGATGTGGTGGTGTTTCCCCACATGGTCATCCCGCTGTTCGTGGGACGGCCCAAGAGCATCAAGGCGCTGGAAACCGCCATGGCCACCGACCGCCGCATCATGCTGGTGGCGCAAAAGGCCGCGGCCAAGGACGAGCCCACCGTGAACGACATGTTCGAGGTGGGCTGCGTGTCCACCATCCTGCAGATGCTGAAGCTGCCCGACGGCACGGTGAAGGTGCTGGTCGAGGGCCAGCAGCGCGCCACCGTGACGCACATCGAGGACGGCGACGAATCGCACTTCGTCGGCACCGTCACGCCCTTGCTGGCGTCCGACGCCGACCAGGACAACGCCGAGGTCGAGGCGCTGCGCCGCGCCGTGATGCAGCAGTTCGACCAGTACGTCAAGCTGAACAAGAAGATCCCGCCCGAGATCCTGACCTCGATCGCCAGCATCGACGAGCCCGGCCGCCTGGCCGACACCATCGCCGCGCACCTGCCGCTGAAGCTGGAGAACAAGCAGCTGGTGCTGGATCTGGCCAGCGTGAAGGAGCGGCTGGAGAACCTGTTCGAGCAGCTCGAGCGGGAGGTCGACATCCTCAACGTCGACAAGAAGATCCGCGGCCGCGTCAAGCGCCAGATGGAGAAGAACCAGCGCGACTTCTACCTGAACGAGCAGGTCACGGCGATCCAGAAGGAGCTGGGCGAGGGCGAAGAAGGCGCCGACATCGAAGAGCTCGAAAAGAAGGTCGAAGCCGCCCAGATGCCCAAAGAGGCCCGCAAGAAGGTCGACGCCGAGCTCAAGAAGCTCAAGTTGATGTCGCCCATGTCGGCCGAGGCCACCGTGGTGCGCAACTACATCGACACGCTCATCGGCCTGCCGTGGCGCAAGAAGAGCCGCGTCAACAACGCCCTGGACAACGCCGAAAGCGTATTGGACGCCGACCACTACGGCCTGGAAAAGGTTAAGGAACGCATCGTCGAATACCTGGCCGTGCAGCAGCGCGTCGACAAGCTCAAGGCGCCCATACTGTGCCTGGTCGGGCCTCCCGGCGTGGGTAAAACCTCGCTGGGCCAATCCATCGCCAAGGCCACCAACCGCAAGTTCGTGCGCATGGCGCTGGGCGGCGTGCGCGACGAGGCCGAGATCCGCGGCCACCGCCGCACCTACATCGGCTCCATGCCCGGCAAGATTCTGCAGAACATGTCCAAGGTGGGCGTGCGCAATCCGCTGTTCCTGCTCGACGAGATCGACAAAATGGGCGCCGACTTCCGCGGCGATCCGTCCTCGGCCCTGCTGGAAGTGCTGGAC
>JAEXBL010000076.1 GCA_023394015.1 Pseudomonadota bacterium
AGGCTGATGTTGGCGGCCTTCACGATGTCCGCCCACTGCTGGCGGTCCTTCTCCAGGAACTGGCCGAACTGCTCGGGCGTCATGCCCGTGACCGGCTCCGAACCCAGGCCGGCCATTTTCTCGACCAGGGCGGGTTGCTTGAGCACGTCCTGCAGCGCGGCGTAGTAGGCGGCCAGCACGTCGGCGGGCAGGCCGGCGGGCGCGAACACGCCCTGCCAGGTCGGCATGTCGAAGCCCTTCAGGCCCTGCTCGTCCAGCGTGGGCACGTTGGGCAGCTGCGGCGCGCGCTTGAGCGAGGCCACGCCGATGGCCTTGACCTTGCCTTGCGTGGCCAGCGGGGCCGCGGTGGAGATGTTGTCCATCGTCATCGCGATATGGCCGCCCAGCAGGTCGGTGATGACAGGCGCCGCGCCACGGTACGGCGCGTGCGGCACTTTCACGCCCAGCTTGTACAGCATGGTCTCGGCGATCAGGTGGTTGGAGATGCCCACGCCGGCGGTGCCGTAGGTGGCGGTCGGCGTCTTCTGGAAGTATTCCTTCAGCTCGGCCAGGTTGTTGGCCGGCACGTCCTTGTTCACGATGACCACGTTGGGCTGCACCGCGACCAGCGTGATCGGGGTGAAGTCAGTGGGCTTGTAGTTGGTGCCCTTAGGGTTGAGCACGTGGGTGATGGCCATGGAGCCGGCGGCGCCGATACCGATGGCGTAGCCGTCGGCCGGCGACTGGCTCAAGCGGTACGCCATGATGTTGCCGCCGGCGCCGGCCAGGTTTTCGACCACGACAGGCTGGCCCAGGCGTTGCGACAGCGGGTCGGCCAGCAGGCGGGCCAGCGTATCGGCCGAGCCGCCCGGGGCGAAGCCCACCAGCAGGCGCACGGGTTTAGCGGGCTTCCAGGCGTCGGCGGCCAGCGCCGGCGTGGCGGCAAGCGCCGAAACGGCGAACAGCGCGCCGACGGCGCGGTTTAGGGTACGGCTGAACATAACGAAAAACTCCCTGCGATATTTGATTCACCGAAGGCCCGGCGCGCCAGGCCTTCGGGTAGAGATTGGGTGTCAGACACCCGGACCAAGGATTTGCGCCAGCGTCTGCGCGACGAGGCGGTTGGAGAGCAGGACCGGACGGCCGGACGCCTGGGCCACGGCCGCGCGCATGCGCTCGGCGTAACCCATGCAGTGCATGACGATCAGGTCACAGGAGGCCAGCTCGCGGCCGGCCTGCTCGAAATTTCGCGCCGCCTGCTGCGCGTCGGCCTCATAAGGCGAGGCGTGCGCCACCTGGACGTCGTAAGGCAGCGGCACGGCCATGTGGAAGGCGTCGACCTGCGCGGCCAGCGGCACCACCAGGCCCACCTTGCGGCAGTGCTGCGCCAGCGCCGCGACCAGGTGATCCACGACCTGCTGCGGCTCCACCACCAGCGTGCGCATCGGCGCGATGGCCGTGCCGGTGCACAGCGGCACCAGCACGTCGTAGCCGGCGGCGTCGGCCTGGCTCATGACCTGGGCCAGCCGGGCCTCGGCGGCGGCCGCGTCCAGCTCGATCTGCGAGCCGTCGCGCCTGCGCGTGGCGAAGCGGTAGGCGCCCGGCTTGGGCGCCAGCGCGGCCAGCGCCGCCGCGTCCAGGCCGTCCAGCGCGCCGAACTCGTCGACCTGCACGTGCGCGCCCAGCAGCGGCGCGATTTCCGGCACCACGTCGCTGCGCGGCGACTGCCCGATGGTGAAGAACGCCACCCGCCGCCGCGGTTGCGCGCTCATGCCGCGTCTCCGGTTTCGCGGCCCACGGTCTGCAGGTGCGCCATGGAGCCGTAGCGCGATTGCAGCGCGGCCCATTCGGCCTCGTCGAAAAACCTCATGGCGCGCTGGCCGAAGAGCTTGGCGGTTTCGATGCAGAAGCGCATGGCGACGTCGGCGTCCACCGCGTTGGTCACGCCGGTGGCGCAGCCCGGCACCGTGGTCTGGGCGGTCAGCGCCACGCCCACCACGGGCGCGTCGGTGACGATGGTGGGCTGCATCAGCGAATTCACGTGCCACAGGCCGTTTTCGTAGGGCGTGATGTCCTGCGTGGTCAGCGGCAGCGTCACGGGCAGTTCGCCGCTGACCCAGCCCATCACGTCCAGCATCGTCTCGGGAATGCGCAGCAGATAGCCCTGTTTTGCCACCGGCGTCAGCGCCACGCCGCGCTTGTTGACGAGACGGTTGCCGCGCGTGGTGTCGACCGAGAGGATCGCGTCCATGCGCGGATCGACTTCATGCGACATCATCTCGCGCATCGGGAATGGCGAGCGCATCATCGGCACCGGATGATGCGGACGCGTGCCGGCGCGCGGGCAGATATGCGTGCGAATGCGCACCGTGCCGGGCAGCACGTCGCCCTCGCGGGCCATGGCCATCAGCTTGAAAGCCGCCGCGATCGCGACCACCGCGCCGTCGCTGTCGGACACCAGGCCCGTGACGGCCGGGCGCGCGCCGATGCCGCCCAGGCGGCCCACGATGCCCAGCTGCGGCGCCGTCTCGTCGGCGCCCGGGATGACGATGGAAAGGAATTCGGTGGCGGCGCCGTCGCGCTCGAGCCGGGTCACCTCGACTTCGCAGTCGCCGGCCTCGCGCAGCCGCTGCGCCACCGACTCGCCGGTGACGTGGGCGGACGACAGCAGTTCGATCGTGTCGATGACTTGCTTCATGCCTGGACCTCCACCGGACCCGGGCGGAATACACGCGGTTCCTGCTGGCCGAGGAACAGCGGCGCCGCGTGCGGGCCGATCAGGGGCATCTCGCCGCCGCTCACCCGCCGCCCGGAGCCTTCCGGCAGGCCCACCACCGGCATCGCCGGGTTCAGGGTGCAGAACTCGGCTAGGCGCTGCGCGCGGGTCTCGCCGCGGTGGCCCGGCGGATGGGCGTTGGTGTAGTGCGGATTGATCTGGAACGGCAGCAGGCCCAGCGCGTCGAAGCCCTGCGGGTCGGTGATGGGCATGTCGTTGGTGGTGCAGATGGTCGGGCAGCTCAGGTTGGACCCGGCGCTCCAGCCCAGATAGGCCGCGCCCTGGCGGACCCGGCGCGCCACCACGCCCAGCAGGCCCTGGCGGCGCAGCTGGCCCAGCAGGTTGAACGTGTTGCCGCCGCCCACGATGATCACGGCGGCGCCTTCCAGCGCGGCCACCGGATCTTCGGCGCGGTGCAGGCCCTGGATGTTCAGGCCGGTGTCGGCCAGCGCCGAGACCACCAGCGCGGTGTAGTCGTCCCAGTTGCGGGTCACGCCCGCGAACGGCACGAACACGGCCGGCGCGCCCGGCGGCAGCGCCGCGATCAGTTCGCGGATGGCGGGCAGCGCATGCACCAGATAGCCGGCGTCGCTGCTGGAATTGCTGAGTAGCAGGAGGTTCATAAAAGCGATTTCCGTAAGGAAGTTTGGAGATTCAGGCTAGCCAATAG
>JAEXBL010000141.1 GCA_023394015.1 Pseudomonadota bacterium
CCGCAAATCAGCGTGGCCATGGGTCAGGTAATGGTGTGAAGGGATGGACGAAGCCGGCGGCTGCCGTGCGGCAGCGCAGCCGGCTCAGGGGTAAAAGGCCATCAGGCGGTAGCCGACGATGGCCGACGGACGGGCATCGCTGCCCACGCTGAGCGCGTGGACCGCGCTGAATTCGCCCCGTGCCGCCAGCGCCGGGGGTGCGCCCAGCTCGGCGGCACTGAGCACACGGCGCACCAGCACCTGCTCCTGCGCGTCGGTCAGGGCCAGCTCCAGCGCCGGCGCCGCCACCGGCATGTCGGCGGTGTTGCGCAGCGTGATGCTGAAGCGAAAGGCATCGGGGCCCAGGCGGTTGAAGGCCGAGCTGTCGATGACGATGGCATCGAGCCGCCGATACGGCGCCAGCGTGCAGCCCAGCACCCGGCAGGCCGCCTGCAGCGCCGGCGCCAGCGCCGGCTCGCGCGCGGCCAGCCAGTCGCGCTGGCCCAGCACCGCCTGCAGGCCGAGCGCGCCGGCCAGCACCGCCGCCGCCGCCCACAGGCTGGTGCGCACCGGCCGCGACGACCAGAGCGCGCGACGACGCGCCTGCTCGACAAACAGGGGGGCGGGCTGTGGCGCGGTCGCAGCGTCTTCGCCAGTGTCCGGCACTGGCTCGGGGGCAGGCACGGCCTCGCCCACCCCGCTCAACTCGAAGTCCACGCCGGCGGGCAAGGGCAATTCGCGCTCCAGCGCCTCGTCATGCGCCGCAGGCCGGGCCAGCAGCCGGTCGGCGGACGGGGCGGCTTCGTCTTCGCCCGGCTCAACCGGCGCCGGAACGCCAGCCGACGTCTTGCCCAAGCCTTCCGGCCAGCCCTCCGCGGCCGGCACTTCATCAGCAACGGGAAACGCTGGCGGGCTTTCAGGCACCGACGCCGAGCGCGGGGGCGACGGCGGGAAGGCAAGACCCGGCTGCGCCAGCGCAGGTGCTTCGGCGGTGTCGCCGGCCACTTCGGGCGCTGCCGGCGCCGGCTCTTCAGTCAAGGGGGGAGGCGGTGGCAGCGCCGGTGCATCGACCACACCGTCCTGCGGCGCGGGCACCGCGTCAGGCTCGGCCGCCGGCCGTACCCAGGGCACCGGCGGCTGCCAGACATCGAAGCGCGCAGGCACCGTGCGCACCCGCCCCCCCTCTGGTGGAGCCGCCGGCGCCCCGTCAGCCGGCGCGGCATCCGACAGCGTGGGCAGCGGCAGGCGCACCGAATCCGGCACCTTGACCGCGACAGGGGCGAACGTGGGCGCGTCAGACGGCGGCAGGGTTCTCTCGGCCACTGCCGGCGCGGGTGGCGGTGGCGGTGGCGGTGGCGGTGGCGGTGGCGGTGGCGGTGGCGGTGGTGGCGGTAGCTGTTCAGGCGCCTCGGGCTGCGCCGGCTGGTAGGGTGCCGCTGCCTCCGCCGACAACATCTGGGCGGCGGCGTCGAACACCTCGTCGCAATGCCCGCAGCGCACCCAGCCGCCGGAGATGCGCAGCTGGTCCGGCACGACCTTGAACAGGGTGGTGCAGGCCGGACAGCGCGTGATCAGGCTCATGGTGCGGCGATTGTAGGCAGCGGCCTGGGCCGCGCTCAGGCGCGGCGCGCCACCAGCAACACCCAGCCGTCCTCGGTGTCGGCCACCTCCAGCGCCAGCCAGGGGCGGTAGGCGGCCTGCAGTTCGGCGGTCTGCCGCGCCAGCACGCCGGCCAGCACCAGCGCGCCGCCCGGCGCCACGTGGCCGGCCAGCAGCGGGGCCAGCACCTTCAGCGGCGTAGCCAGGATGTTGGCCAGCACCGTGTCGTAGACCCCGCTGGCGCGGTCGGGCAGGCCGGCCACCAGTTCGACGCCGTTGGCCGCGGCATTGTCCTGCGTGGCCTGCACGGCGGCGGGGTCGATGTCCACCGCATCCACGCTGGCCGCGCCGTGCAGCGCGGCGCCGATGGCCAGGATGCCGGAACCGCAGCCGTAGTCCAGCACCCGCTGGCCGCGCGGCGGATGGGCGGCGATCCAGCGCAGGCACATGCGCGTGGTCGGGTGGGTGCCGGTGCCGAAGGCCAGGCCGGGGTCGAGCCGGATCACCTGGGCGGCACCCTCGGGCACGGCGTGCCAGGTCGGCACGATCCAGAAGGCGGGCGTGATCGGCACCGGCTCGAACTGCGACTGCGTCAGGCGCACCCAGTCCTGCTCGGGCACGGGCGCGATGGCGGCCACCTCGCAGCCGCGCCAGAAGTCCTGCAGCGCCAGCAGGTGCGCCGCGTCCCGCGCCTGCGCCTCGTCGCCGAACAGCGCCACCACGCGCGAGCGCGACCAGCTTTGCGCCGGCGGCGGCAGGCCCGGCTCGCCGAACAGCGCGCGCTCGGCGTCGGTGTCGGCATCGGCGTCCTCCACCGACACGCTCAGCGCGTCCAGCGCCTCCAGGGCATCGGACAGCGGCTCGACGCGGTCTTCAGGACAGATCAGGCGCAACTCGAACATGGCCGGCTTTCGCTTCAAAAAACACGGCTGCCCGCGCCCGTTAAAGCGCCAGCAGCCAATTTCGCATGAAATCCTCAGACAAACCCCAAGGGCTGCGCAGCAAGCCCTTTCAAATGGCCGCGGAGCAGGCCGCACAGGAACGCCGTGGGCGGGGTCCCCCCGACCACCAGCGTTGTCCCCCCATGGGGGAAGGCGCGCAGCGCCACAGGGGGAGCGTCACCTTTGATGCTCGCTCAACCACTTCTCCAAATAATGGATGTTGGTGCCGCCTTCCATGAACTTGGCGTCCACCATCAGTTCGCGGTGCAGCGCGATGTTGCTGTGGATGCCCTCCACCACCGTCTCGGCCAGCGCGGTCTGCATGCGGGCGATGGCCTGCTCGCGCGTGTCGCCGTAGACGATGATCTTGCCGATCATGGAGTCGTAGTTGGGCGGCACGAAGTAGTTGTCGTACACGTGCGAGTCCACCCGCACGCCCGGCCCGCCCGGCGGGTGCCAGTAGGTGATGCGGCCCGGCGAGGGGATGAACTTGAACGGGTCCTCGGCGTTGATGCGGCACTCGATGGCGTGGCCCTTGATCTGGATCTGGCGCTGGGTGAAGGGCAGCTTCTCGCCCGCCGCCACCATGATCTGGGTGCGCACGATGTCCACGCCGGTGATCCACTCGGTCACCGGGTGCTCGACCTGGATGCGCGTGTTCATCTCGATGAAGTAGAACTCGCCGTTCTCGTAGAGGAACTCGAAGGTGCCGGCGCCGCGGTAGCCGATGCGCTTGCAGGCGGCCACGCAGCGCTCGCCGATGCGCTCGATCAGGCGGCGCGGAATGCCCGGCGCCGGGCCTTCCTCGATCACCTTCTGGTGGCGCCGCTGCATGGAGCAATCGCGCTCGCCCAGGTACACCGCGTTGCGGTGCTTGTCGGCAATGATCTGGATCTCGATGTGGCGCGGGTTCTGGAGAAACTTCTCCATGTACACCGCCGGGTTGTTGAAGGCCGCCGCCGCCTCGCTCTTGGTGGTCTGCACCGCGGCCAGCAGCGCCGCCTCGGTGTGCACCACGCGCATGCCGCGCCCGCCGCCGCCGCCGGCGGCCTTGATGATGACCGGGTAGCCGATGGTCTTGGCGATGCGCTTGATGGCCGCCGGCTCGTCGGGCAGTTCGCCGTCGGAGCCCGGCACGCAGGGCACGCCGGCCTTGATCATGGCCTGCTTGGCCGACACCTTGTCGCCCATGATGCGGATCGACTCGGGCGTGGGGCCGATGAACTGGAAGCCGCTTTTTTCCACCCGCTCGGCGAAGTCGGCGTTCTCGGCCAGAAAGCCGTAGCCGGGGTGGATGGCCTCGGCGTCGGTCACCTCGGCGGCCGAGATGATGGCCGGCATGTTGAGGTAGCTCTGGCCCGACGGTGCCGGGCCGATGCACACCGCCTCGTCGGCCAGCTTGATGTACTTGGCGTCCTTGTCGGCCTCGGAATAGACCATCACCGCCTTGATGCCCAGTTCGCGGCAGGCGCGCTGTATGCGGAGGGCGATTTCGCCGCGATTGGCGACCAGTATCTTCTTAAACATGCGTGTCCTCGCGGCTCATCGCCCGCACGCTGGCGCGTGCCAGGACGGTTTGCTTCGCCTGGCCCACGGCCAGAACGCCGCGATTGGCGACCAGTATTTTCTTGAACATTTTTCAGTTATCCACGGTGCGCAGGCACCTCGCGCGGCCAAGCCAGCACCTGCAATGCGCTGGCCGCAGGGGCAGCCACGCGCGCGCCGTGGCCTGGGGTCGCCCCAGCCGTCGGCGCCGCCTCGTCCCGCGCGGCGCAGCGAGCGAAGGAGGCAGCGGCACGGCCGCTCGGGCGCTTGATGCTCAATTTATTCGATGATGAAAAGGGGTTGGCCGTATTCCACAGCCTGGCCGTTCTCGCCCAGGATCTTCTTGACCGTGCCGCTCTTTTCAGCATCGATCTCGTTGAGGATCTTCATCGCCTCGATGATGCACAGGGTATCGCCCTCCTTGACCTGCTGGCCCACCTCGACAAAGGGCTTGGCACCCGGGCTGGAGGCGCGGTAGAAAGTGCCCACCATGGGCGACTTGACCACGGAGTCGGCCGCTGCTTCCTCTGCCGCCGCGGGCGCCGCCTCGGGCGCGGCGGCCTCCGGTGCGGCGGCTGGCCCAGGCGCCGCCACAGGCACCGGCGCAGGTGCATACACCACCTGCGGGGGCGCCGGCGGCGCGCCCTTGACGATGCGCACCTTGCCCTCGGCCTCGGTGATTTCCAGTTCCGACACATTCGACTCGGAGATCAGGTCGATCAGTGTCTTGAGTTTGCGCAAATCCATTGCAAATCATCCAAATTTTGGGAATGGGGGCAAATTTACCTCAAATCGGCCGCCATTTGCCTTGATTTGACACTAATTTCATCGAAGCGCCGCTTTGCCCAAAAGCCCTCGATCGACACTCAGCCCGCCCCCAGCTTGTCGCGCCAGGCCGCCAGGTCGCGGGCGTGCAGCTGGCCCAGCTTGCGCTCGCGCAGCTGGCCGCTGGCATCGAACAGCACGCTGAACGGCAGGCCACCGGGCGCATTGCCCAGCTCGCGCGTCAGCTCCACCCCTTCCAGCCCCGCCAGCGCCACCGGAAAGCTGACCGGCGACTGGGCCAGGAAGCGCACCACCGGCTCCGGCCGGTCCACCGCCAAACCCAGCATTTGCCAGCCGTTGGCCTTGTTTTCGTTGTAGAAGCTGCTCAATAGCGGCAGTTCCTCCACGCAGGGCGGGCACCAGGTGGCCCAGAAGTTGACCAGCAACGGCCGCCCGCGCAGCGGCGCCAGCGCCAGCGTGCTGCCGTCGGGCGCGGGAAAGCTGCGGCCCCAGAAGCCGCTGACATCGGGCGCGTCCAGCGCCAGGCGGCGCGCGCCGAACCACGCGCCGCCGGCCAGTGCGGCCAGCGCCACGGCGCCGATG
>JAEXBL010000131.1 GCA_023394015.1 Pseudomonadota bacterium
GGGCGCGGCGCGGCCAGCGACTGGCGGCGCAGCGCGCGCAGCCACTGGTAGGCGGTCAAGTAACGACCGCCGTGCACGTTGAGCGACGCCGCCAGCAGCGCATGCAGGTCGGCCAGCGTGGCGGCGCGCTCGGGCGGCGGCGCGGCGGCGGCAAAGCGCGCCAGCACGTCGCGGTGCTGGTAGATCGCCTGCAGCGCGTCGTGCGGTGGCAGGCTGAGCAGCCAGCGCTGGTACAGCATCAGGTCGGCGTGCAGGGCCTGCGCATCGTGCGCGGGCAGCGCGGTTTGGGGCAGCGCATCGAGCCAGCACAAGCGCTCGCTCTGATCGCGCGCAGCGCGCACCGTGCGCGCGATGCGCACCAGGTCTTCGTCGCCCAGGCCGAACAGCGGCGAGCGCAGCGCCTGCGCCAGCGACAAATCGTGCCCCGGCGACACCAGCGCATCGACCAGGGCCAGCAGGTCGCGCACGGCGGGCAGCTCGCCCAGCACGCGGTCCTCGGGCTGGTCGCAGGCGATGCCCAGCTGCCGCAGCTCGGCCTGCAGCACGCCCAGCGGGGCACGCTTGCGGGCCAGCACCATCAGCGCCTTGGGCGGCGTGCCGGCAGCGATCTGCGCCGCCAGCCAGTGCGCGGCCTGGCGCGCCTCGCGCGTCATCAGTGTTTCCTCGGGCAGCGTGCGCGGCGTGCTCAGGCTGTCGCGCCACGGGGGCAGTTCGCCCTCGGTCTCGGCCTTGTCGGGGCGCGGGATCAAGGGCAGCGCCGCCAGCCGGCCCGGGGCCTCGGCCTCCTCTGTGGTGTGGGGGCGAAAGTCGCTGTAGCGGCCGGCCGCCTGCTGCGCGCCCATCACCTGGTTGACGGCGGCCAGCACCGCCGGCGCGTTGCGGCGCGTGTGGTCGCAGCTCAGCAGGTCGCCGCCCAGGCCCTCGGTGATGAAGCGCTGCGCGGCGATGAACACCTGCGGCTCGGCGCGGCGGAAGCGGTAAATGCTTTGCTTGGGGTCGCCGACGATGAACACGCTGGGCCCCTCGCCGCCGCCACCGGCGCCCACGTAGCTTTGCAGCCAGGCGTGCAGCGCCTGCCATTGCAGCGGGTTGGTGTCCTGGAACTCGTCGATCAGCAGGTGGCGCACGCGCGCGTCCAGCCGCTGCTGCACCCAGCCGGCCAGCAGCTCGTCGTCCAGCAGGTGCAGGGCGGCGCGCTCGATGTCGCCCATGTCCACCCAGCCGCGCTCGCGCTTGAGCTGCCCAAACTCCTCGATCAGCGGGCGCGCCAGCCGGGCCAGGCGCTGGTGGTACCCGCGCGCCTGGTGCTGCTGCTCGGCCAGCAGCAGGCGCTGCAGTTCGGACTCAGCGTCCTGCGCGGCGTCGAACTTCTCCAGGTGCTTGGTGAGGCGGTCTTCCTTGGCGACGAAGAAGGCCTTGCGCAGCACCGCCAGCCGCTCGGCGCCGTCGGGCAGCGCCAGCGCATCGACGATGGCGTGGGCGGCGTTCTGCGGGGTCTTGTTCTTTTCGGCGCCCAGCACGCGGGCGCGCGCCTGCCAGCGCTGGGCGGCGGCGTCGGTGAGCAGGGCGTCGCAGGGCTGCTCGAAGGCGGCGAACTCGGGGTACAGCGCGCCGGCCGCCTGCACCGCCTCGTCCACGTGCCCGGCGGCGTCGGCCAGGGCGAATTCGACGCGCTTGTTCAGCGCCTCGGCCAGCGCCTTGTGGGCGTTGGTGCGGCCGAGCTGGCCGACCAGCGCGGCGTAGTCGGCGCGCAGGCCGGCGTCGTGCGCCACGCGCGGCAGCCAGCGGCGCCACAGCTCGGCCTCGGCGTCGGCGGTGTCTTCCAGCAGCTCGTAGCTGGCGGGCAGGCCCAGGTCGGCCAGGGTTTGCAGCGGGGCGCTGCGCAGCAGCGCGGCGAACCAGCTGTGGAAGGTGCGGATCTGCACCGCGCGACCGTGGGCCAGCACGGCCTGGTACAGGTGCTGCAGCTGCGCGCGCTGGGCCTGAGCCGCTGGCAGGTCGATGCCCCTGGACGTCAGCTCGTCCAGCAGGCGCTGCTGCCAGGCGTCCGGCGTTTCGCCGTCGCGCGGGCGGGCAAAGTCGGCCAGCCATTCCTGCAGGCGCTGGCGCATCTCGCCGGCGGCCTTCTTGGTGAAGGTGATGGCCAGGATCTCGGGCGGCTCGGCGCCCTCCAGCAGGGCGCGCAGCATGCGCGACACCAGCATCCAGGTCTTGCCGGCGCCGGCGCAGGCCTGCACCGCCACGTGGCGGCGCGGGTCGCAGGCGATGGCGTAGAAGGCGTCGCGCCCGCAGGGGGCGCCGTTGTGCTCGTAGGCGGCTTTCATGCGGTGCCCCAGCTGTCCTTGCGGCACAGCCCGCGCGCGGCGCACCAGTCGCAGACGCTGCCCTCGCCCAGCGCGGGCAGCGGCGCGCCGGCGGCCACGCGCGCCATGTCGTGCTGGATGCCGTCGGCCAGCAGCGCGGCCAGGGCGGTGATGTCGGCGCTTTCGTAGGGCCGGGCGGGTTCGCGCTCGCCCACGTTCAGGTAGGCAGCGCGCGGCGTGTCGTGGCCGGTGAGCAGGGCGTAGAAGGCGAGCTGGGTGTCTTCGGTGCCGGCCTCGACCCGCGCGCGGGTGCGGGTGGCCGATTCGGTCTTGTAGTCGATGACCAGCGGGCTGCCGTCGGGCAGGCGGTCGATGCGGTCCAGCCGGCCGTGGAGCTGCACGGCGCCCAGCGCCAGCTGCCGGTCGGCCTCGGCGGCCTCGAAGCGGGCGCCGCCGGCCTCGTGCCCGGCCAGCCACTGCAGGTAGCCGTCGCGCCAGGCCGGCCAGGCGACGGAAAACGGCAGGAACTCGCCCTCGTCCAGCGCCAGCGCCAGCGCGCGCGCCGCCGCATCGGCCGCCTGGTCCATCAGCGCCACGCGGTCGGCATCGGGCGCGGCCTGCAGCGCGGTGTGAAAGATGCCGAGCACGGCGTGCGCCCAGGTGCCGAAGTCGCGCTTGTCCACGTCCACGTCCAGCTCGCCGTCTTCGGACAGGCCCAGCTGGCGCAGGGCGAAGAAGCGGTAGGGGCAGCTGCGCAACTGCTCGTAGGCGCTGGCCGAGAGCCGCTCCACGGGCAGGTCGGCGCCGCTGGGCGCGGGCATGGCCACCGGCGTGGTGCTCACCACCTGTTCCAGGCGGGCATCCGCCCCCGGCCTGGGCGGCGCCGGCAGCGCCTGGAACTGCAGCGCCTGCACCAGCGGCGAGGGCAGCAGCGCCTCCCCGCTGTCGTCGCCGCTGCGCCACAGCACGTCGACCCGCGGCACCGCCAGCGCCAGCTGCCAGGCGGCCTGCTGGGCCTGGCGCAACTCGTCCTGGCCGGGCAGGCGCAGCAGCTCGCGCTGCGCCGGGCTCCAGGGACCAGGCGGCTCGGGCGCGGCGGGCAGGCGCTGCTCGTCGGCGCCGGGCAGCACCAGCGCCGCCAGCGGACGGCCGAGCAGCTGGCTGAGCGGCAGCACCAGCACCTCGGCGGCCGTGTCCGCGGGTGGCCTGAAGCTGGCGGCCTCCAGCGTGGCGCGCGCCCATTGCGTGAAGTCGCGCAGGTTCAGGCGGCGCTCGGCGTGCGGGTGCTCGCTGGCCGGCTGCTCGCCGGCAAAGCCCAGCGCGGCCAGCACGGCCTGGCCGGCCGGGTCCTGCAGCAGCGCCTGCCACAGGCCGCTGGCGCGCAGGGCGTCTTGCAGCGTGGCCTGCCAGGCGCTGAAGGCGCGGCTGCCCTGCAGGCTGGCGCGCACGGCGTCGATGG
>JAEXBL010000137.1 GCA_023394015.1 Pseudomonadota bacterium
GTCGATGGCCTCGCGCAGCAGGCCGGCGTGGCCCTCGCTGGCGACGCCGTTGGCCAGCACGCCGGCCCAGGGCAGCGGACCGGCGCCGTCTTGCCGGTAACTGCGCAGGCCATGCACCACTGCGCCCAGTGTCTGCGCCATGGCGCCGGCCTGGGCCACCACCAGCACGTGCAGGCCGGTGCGGCGCGCCAGGTCGGCGGCACTGGGCGTGCCGTCGTGCAGGCCCATCACGCCCTCGACCAGGATCACGTCGGCCTCGCGCGCGGCGGCGTGCAGGCGTGCGCGCACGTCGGCCTCGCCGGTCATCCACAAGTCGAGGTTGTGCACCGGCTGGCCGCTGGCCAGCTGGTGCCAGAACGGGTCGAGAAAATCCGGCCCGTACTTGAACACCCGCACGCGCCAGCCGCGCCGCGCCAGCAGGCGCGCCAGCGCCGCCGTGGCCGTGGTCTTGCCCTGGCCGGAGGCCGGGGCGCTGACCAGCAGCGCGGGGCAACGGACGGCGCCTTTGGCTACATCATTCATGGCTGCTGGTGCCCGTCAGATGGGCGCTGGGGACCGATTTGATTGATGAAAGCAAGTCGCTCCCTTCAGCGCGGCGTCCAGCGCAGGCCGACAAACACGGTGCGGCCGGGCGTGGCGTAGCCGCGCGCCAGCTGGTACTGCTTGTCGCCCAGGTTGTCGACGCGCGCCAGCACATCCCACTGGCGGGCAATGCGCGTGCTGGCGTACAGGTTGACCAGGCCGTAGCCGGCCAGGCGGTTGGTGTTGGCGGCGTTGTCCCAGCGGTGGCTCACGGCCAGCCATTCGGCGCCGAAGGTCCAGTCCATGCTGCCCAGGTTGACGCGCGTGTCGGCGTTGAGCTTGAGCGTGCGCTGCGCACGGCGCGCCAGCAGCTTGCCGGTGATGTCGTCCTTGGGCTTTTTCCAGTCGAACGAGGCGCCCAGGTTGACCGTGCCGAGCTTGTGGCCGCCGGCAATGGTCACGCCCTGCAGCACGGCGCGGCCGGTGTTCTCGTAGCAGCCGAAGGCAGAGCCGCACGGCCCCGCGGCACCGAAGGTGATGAGGTTGCGCACCTTGTTGCGGTAGGCCGTCACGCCGAAGTGGCTGGCGCCCTGCGACCAGCGCAGGCCCAGCTCGACGTTGCGGCCCTTCTCGGGTTGCAGCGCCGGCTGGCCGTATTCGGAGAAGCGCTGGTACAGCGTGGGCACGCGAAACGCGGTGCCGACGCCCACCGTCACGCGCCAGCCGGGGGCGAAGGCGTAGCCATAGGCCACGCTGCCGGTGGTGTGGCCGCCGAATTCGCTGTCGCGATCGTGGCGGGCATTGAGCTGCAGCGTGTGCGCGCCGCCGCTGTAGCCATAGCCCAGGGCGATGGCGTTCTGGTGGCGGCTTTGGTCGATGGTCTTGCTCCACTCGTCCAGCGCGGGGTTGTTCAGGTGGTCCTCGCGCCGCTCCAGCGCCGCCGTCACCACGTGGCCGCTGCGGCGCCATTCGTTTTGCAGCAGGTAGTTGCGCAGCGTGGTCTTGGTCAGGTAGGGCGAAGGCGTGGTCTGGTAGCGCTGGCGCGATTCGTTGACCGTGAGGCGCGTGCTGTACTCCTTGGTCCACTGCGCCGACCACGACGCACCCAGGGTGCTCAGGCGGCTTTTGCCATGGTCGTCCTGGAGCGGGCCAAAACCGTCGTACTGGGCGTCCATGTTGGTGTGGGTGCCGCTCAGGTCGATGCGGTGGGCGTCGTTGATCTGCCAGCCCAGGCGGCCGCTGGCCGCGCTCTGGCGGTAGCCGTCGATGTCGGGGTTGGCATCGGGCTTGATGTTGAAGCCGCGGCTGACGGCGCGCTCGACGCCGAGCGAGTAGTCCACCGCGCCGCTTTGGCCGGAAAAGCCGGCCTCCAGCCGGCCGGTGCGGCGGTTGCCCACGCCCACGCCCACGTAGGGCGTGAACGGGCCCTCGCCCTTCTTGGTGAAGATCTGCACCACGCCGGCGATGGCGTCGGAGCCGTACACCGCCGCTGCCGGGCCGCGCACGATCTCGACGCGCTCGATCTGGCCCAGTGCGATGGCCTCCCACGGCGCGCCGCCGGTGGACTGGGTGTCGACGCGGATGCCGTCGATGTAGACGGCGGTGAAGCGGTTGTCGGCGCCGCGCATGAACAGGCTGCTGGTGGTGCCGGGGCCGCCGTTGCGCGACAACTCCAGCCCCGGCTGGCGCTGCAGCAGGTCGGCGATGTTGACGGCGCCGCTTTGGCGGATCTCCTCCTCGTCGATCAGGGTCACGTCGGCCAGCACGTCGGTCAGCGGCTGCTCGGAGCGGGTGGCGGTGACCACCGTCTCGGGCAGGCTGGGCGCGCTGAGCTGGGCCACGGTGGCGGCCGCGGGTGCGGGCTGGGGCGTGGGTTGCGGTTGGGATTGCGCCAGGGCAGGCAGCGCGCAGCACAGGGCCAGCGGCAGCACGGCAGGCCGGAAACGATTCGCAGGAAGGTTCATGACGGGAAACACGGTTGACACACCCCTGCCGGCTTCCCCGCCAGCGTCTGGGGCAACATGGCCGCGCGGCGCGGGCACGGCGGCCCGACGCGCAACGCGTCCTCCTTGTTGGCCGGTATCCGGGCTGGCGGGATCGCTCCATGGTGGCCTCGCCTTCCCGGCCGGCGCCCGAAAGTGCATTCGGGCACGGCCAGTGGCGGTGTGAGGCTGGAGCCGGCACCCTGCATGGGCAGGGCGCCGTCCGCTTACCGTTGCGGGGGCAGCGCAGGTTAGGCCTGGATCGAGTCGATCGGCGGCCCCCCTGCTTCCCGTTGATCTGCGGCCGTGAGAGTCACGGCGCGCGAGCACCAACAGGGGCTGATTGTAAGAGCTGCCCCGTACACGCAGCCTACAATCCCCAAGCCACCCCGACCCGACTGCGCCCCGATGACGAATCCGCCCCTGATCGAACAGATTGCCGAGCGCGTGGAACGCCTGCTCGTGCGCCACGATGAGCTGCGCCGCACCAACGAATTGCTGACGCAGCAGGTGCAGGCGCTGACCAGCGAGCGCGACACCCTCAAGTCGCGCCTGATGGCGGCGCGCGCACGGGTCGATGCGCTGATCGACCGCCTGCCGGCCGCCGGCGCGCTGGCCGCCCCGCCGGCCGGTGACAACGACCCAGGGAGCGCCTCATGAAGCAGATCGAAGTCAGGATCATGGGCCAGGGCTACCTGCTCGGCTGCCCCGAAGGCGGCGAAGAGCGCCTGCAGCAGGCCGTGCAGCGCGTGGACGCCGCCATGTGCAAGATCCGCGACGCCGGCAAGATCAAGGCGCGCGACCGCATCGCCGTACTGGCCGCGCTGAACATGGCCTTCGAGCTGACCGAGCCGCAGCCGCCCGCCCCCGACGAAGGCGCCGCCAAGGCCGAGTCCTTCAGCGTGGCCGAGCAAGCCACCCTGGGCGTCCTGCTCGGTCGCCTGGACCAGGCGCTGGGGGACGACGGGCGGCTGCTGTAGCCGCACCTCCGCCGGCCCTCACCCCTGCCCTCTCCCAGAGGGAGAGGGAGAAAACCCGAAGCGCCCCGGCACCCCCATCGACTTCGCCGCACGCGAGGGAGTGCCCGCGGCAGCCATGGCCGGACCTGCGCCGGCCATCGGCTGCGTCCCCCCTGCGAAGCAAAGGGGGGAAGGCGCGCAGCGCCTCAGGGGGGTTAAAATCACCCCGTCTGCGATGCATGCCGGGCTTTATATTTCCTTGAACCAATGCTCGTATGAGCCCGGGCCTGGAACATCGTCTGGTCGGCGTGAACGTCTCGCGTCAGATGATCCCAAGACCAGTCTGACCTCGCCCACCTGAACCCCCGCGTTCAGGATGACGGTCCGGTGGCATTCGCAGACACCATATTTCGGCGTTCCCCCCTGAGGCGCTGGCGCGCCTTCCCCCCTGCTGCGCGGGGGGACGCAGCCAGCGGCCTGGCAAAGCCAGCGCAGCGGCTGCCGCGAGCACTCCTCCGCCTGCGGCGAAGTCGTACTTCTTGGTCGGCTTCAGAAGGAGGGGCGGATCGAAACAGGCCGCTTACAGCAGACGCCCGTCGTCACCCAGCGCCTCGTCCAGCCGGCCGAGCAGGGCGCCCAGGGTGGCTTGCTCGGCCACGCTCAGCGCGGGTGCATCACCGGATGCAGCCGCCGCGGCGTCGTCGGCGGGGGCCGCAGTGCGCTGCGGCTCGGTCAGCTCGAAGGCCATGTTCAGCGCCGCCAGCACGGCGATGCGGTCT
>JAEXBL010000158.1 GCA_023394015.1 Pseudomonadota bacterium
GTTGCATGATACTCCTGAAAACATAGCTACCCGCGCTGACCGGTCAAGCGCGCGGCGCACTTTGCATGCAGAGAACCGATACCCGCGCCTGCCGATAAAATCGGCCGCATGAGTTTCGACCCCGCGCAGGCGCTGCGCCTGGCCCACGACACGCTGGACATCGAGGCCGCCGCCGTGCTGGGCTTGAAGCGCCGCCTGAACGACGGCTTTGCTCGCGCCGTGGCGCTGATGCTGCCGGTGAGCGGTCGCGTGGTGGTGATGGGCATGGGCAAGAGCGGCCACGTCGGCCGCAAGATCGCCGCCACGCTGGCCTCCACCGGCACGCCGGCCATGTTCGTGCACCCGGCCGAGGCCAGCCATGGCGACCTGGGCATGATCAAGGCCGCCGACGTGGTGCTGGCGATCTCCAACAGCGGCGAAAGCGACGAGCTGATCGCCATCCTGCCGCTGGTCAAGCGCCTGGGCGCGCCGCTGGTGGCCATGACCGGGCACCTCGCGTCCACCCTGGCGCGCCACGCCGACGTGGTGCTCGACAGCGGCGTCGAAAAGGAAGCCTGCCCGCTCAACCTGGCCCCCACCGCCAGCACCACCGCGCAACTGGCGCTGGGCGACGCGCTGGCCGTGGCGCTGCTGGACGCGCGCGGCTTCAAGGCCGAGGACTTCGCCCGCTCGCCCCCCGGCGGCGCGCTGGGCCGGCGCCTGCTCACGCGCGTGGCCGACATCATGCGCAGCGGCGCCGACGTGCCCCAGGTGCCGCCCGATGCCGACTTCAGCCGCCTGATGCGCGAGATGACGCGCAAGGGCCTGGGCGCCTCGGCCATCGCCGATGCCGACGGCCGCGTGCTGGGCATCTTCACCGACGGCGACCTGCGCCGCCTGGTCGAGACCGGGCGCGACCTGCGCGCCCTCACGGCCGCCGACGTGATGCACGCCAACCCGCGCCACATCCGCGACGACGCCCTGGCCGCCGAGGCCGCCGAGGCCATGGAGCGGCACCGCATCAACGTGCTGCTGGCGCTGGACGCCGACGGGCGCCTGGCCGGTGCGCTGAACAGCAACGACTTGATGCGGGCGAAAGTCATATGACCCCCCCTGAGCAAGCTCCCCCTGAGTCGGCCTGCGGCCGCCTTCCCCCGGGGGGGGACAACGCTGGCGGTCGGGGAAACCCCGACCGCGGCGTTCGCGCATGGCCTGCTCCGCGGCCTTTTGAAGCGGCCTGCTGCGCGGCCCGACCTCATGAGAGATGTAGGCGGCCGGGCAAGGTGGTGGGTGGCGCATGCCAATGATTGATTCGGTGGATCAAGGGCCGGCGCTGCGGTTTCCGCCCGAGCTGCTGCTGCGCGCGCAGGGCGTGCGGGTGGCTTTTTTCGACGTTGATGGCGTGCTGACCGATGGCGGCCTGTACTTCAGCGCCGAGGGCGAGACGCTCAAGCGCTTTCACACGCTGGACGGCCACGGCCTGAAGCTGCTGGCGCGCGCCGGCATCGTGCCCTGCGTGATCTCGGGGCGCGACTCGGCGCCGCTGCGCCTGCGGCTGCAGGCGCTGGGCGTACAGCACCTGCGCCTGGGCACCGAAGACAAGCGCCCCGCCGCCGAGGCCCTGCTGGCCGAGCTGGGCCTGGACTGGTCGCAGGCCGCCGCCATCGGCGACGATTGGCCTGATCTGCCGGTGATGCGCCGCGCCGCCTTCGCCTGCGCACCGCCTGGCGCCCACGCCGAGGTGCTGGCGGTGGCCCGGCACGTCACCCGCGCGGCGGCCGGTGCCGGTGCGGCGCGCGAGTTCTGCGACCTGCTGCTGGTGGCCGGCGGCCATTACCGGCGCCTGCTGGACGAGGTGGCGCCATGAACCGCGCCCGCCTGTGGCGCTGGGGCATGAGCCAGCTGTCGGGCTGGCTGCCGGCGCTGCTGATGCTGGTGTTTGCCCTGGGCACCTGGTGGCTGCTGCGCAACGCGCCGAAGTTCGGCAGCGTCGATGGCGAACCCGTGGTGTCGCAGGAGCCGGACTACTACATGCGCGACTTCTCGGTGCGCAGCTTCGACCCGACGGGCCGGCTGAAGTCGGAAATCGTCGGCACCGAAGGCCACCACTACCCGGCCACCGACACGCTGGAGGTGCAACAGCCGCGCATCCGCGCCTACGACGAGCAGGGCCACCCCACGGTGTCCACGGCGCGGCGCGCGCTGGCCAAGGGCGACGGCTCCGAGGTGCAGCTGTTCGGCAACGCCCACGTGGTGCGCGAAGCCATCACGCGGCCCGGCCAGGCCGCCGTGCCGCGGCTGGAGTTTCTGGGCGAGCACCTGCACGCCTTCATCGACGAGGACCGCCTGCGCGCCGACCAGCCGGTGGAGCTGCGCCGCGGCGTGGACGTGTTCACCGGCGACCGCATGCGCTACGACGACCGCAGCGGCGTGGCCGAGCTGACGGGCCGCGTGCGCGGCGTGCTGCAGGCGCGGCCGTGAGCGGCGGCACGCAGGCCCCGCTGGCCTTCATCACCGGCGCCTCCAGCGGCATTGGCCAGGCGCTGGCGCAGCGCTACGCGGTCGACGGCTGGCGCGTGGCGCTGGTGGCGCGGCGCGCCGACGAATTGACACGCTGGGCCACCGCGCAGGGCTGGCCCGCCGAGCGCTGGCGCGTGTACGGTGCCGACGTGGCCGACATCGACAGCATCGTCGCCGCCGGCCAAGCCTGCCTGGCGGCGCAGGGCGTGCCCGAGGTGGTGGTGGCCAATGCCGGCATCAGCGTCGGCATGGACACCGCCGAGCGGGACGACCTGGACGTGATGGCGCGCACCTTCGCCGTCAACAACACCGGCATGGCGGCCAGCTTCCACCCCTTCATCGCGCCCATGCGCCGGCGCGGCAGCGGCACCCTGGTCGGCATCGCCAGCGTGGCCGCCATCCGCGGCCTGCCCGGCCACGGCGCCTACTGCGCCAGCAAGGCCGGCGTGGTCAGCTATTGCGAAAGCCTGCGTGGCGAGCTGCGCGGCAGCGGCGTGCGCGTGGTCACCCTCGTGCCCGGCTACATCGACACGCCGCTGACGCGCGGCAACCGCTACCCGATGCCGTTTCTGATGTCGGCCGAGGCGTTTGCCGAGCGGGCGGTCCGGGCCATCGCGCGCGGCCGCAGCTACCGGGTGATTCCCTGGCCCATGGGCGTGGTCGCCAAGCTGCTGCGCGTGCTGCCCAACCCGCTGTTCGACCGCCTGCTGCAAGGGCGCCCGCGCAAGGCGCGCCAGAGCGCACCGCCGTAGCGCAGCGGCTGCGAGCGCGCATGAAAAAGGCTCCCGAAGGAGCCTGGTGCTGTGCCAAGGGCCGTGCGGGCTGCACGGCCTCGGCATCACTCGTCGTCGTGGCCGCCGTCGTAGCCGCCACCGCCTTCGCGGCGACCGCCGCCGTAGCCGCCTTCACGACGACCACCGCCCCGCGGGCCGGCGCCGTAGGGGCTGCGGAAGCTGCCGTCGTGGCCGCCACCGTCGTAGCCGCCACCGCCTTCGCGGCGACCACCACCGTAGCCGCCACCGCCGCCACCTTAGCCTCCGCCGCCTTCACGACGGCCACCACCGTAGCCGCCACCGCCGCCGCCGTAGCCACCGCCGCCTTCACGACGGCCACCACCGTAGCCGCCGCCACCGCCGCCGTAACCACCACCGCCACCGCCGTAGCCGCCGGTGCGGGGCGGGCGCGGCTCCATCGGGCGGGCCTCGTTGACCACCACGTTGCGGCCGCCGAGCGACTGGCCGTTCAAGCCGTTGATGGCCTCCTGGGCCTCGGCATCGCTGCCCATTTCGACAAAGCCAAAACCCTTGGAGCGGCCAGTGTCGCGCTCCATCATCACCTTGGCACTGGTCACCGAACCGAAGGGTGCGAAGGCCTGCGCCAGGTCGGCATCGCGTACGCCGTACGGAAGGTTGCCGACATAAAGTTTGTTGCCCATTAAACGGGACTCCTCAAGACACACTAAGAAAAAGCGATGGAGTCCGCAAAACGCCTTCAACGAACCTTGGCTCGGCCAAGAAGGGGCAACTGACTGTGATCACCGCAAAAGCCATAACGCGCGCCACGTGTTTTTCTTCGTAACGCACCCGCGCGATTATGCGTCAGAACCATGAAAGTCAAGCATGTGGCTATTGACCTTCGGATTTTGTCGGGATTCGCATGGATGCTGGCTTTGCAGCCGGTTCGGGGTGAGACGCGGGCCTAGAATCCGGGGCTTTCGTTGCATGGTCGCCAGCGTGGCCATGGCTCCAGACGCTATTCATTTGGAAGCTGCCTAGGCAGTCTGGCGCTGCATCTGCACACGTCGTTTACTGTTTTCATTCCCGGTCTTCATGGACGCCTTCCTGATTTCCACCGGCATCGTCGCCCTGGCCGAGATGGGCGACAAGACGCAGTTGCTGTCTTTGGTGCTGGCCGCGCGCTATCGCAAACCCTGGCCGATAGTGTTGGGAATTTTCGTCGCCACGCTGGCCAACCACGCGCTGGCCGGCGCCCTGGGCAGCTGGGTGACGCGGGTGCTGGGGCCGGACGTGCTGCGCTGGGTGCTGGGCCTGTCCTTCATCGCCATGGCGGTGTGGATGCTGATACCCGACAAGCTCGACGACGGCGACACACCGTCCCGGACCAGCCGTCTGGGCGTGTTCGGCACCACGGTGCTGGCCTTCTTCCTGGCCGAGATGGGCGACAAGACCCAGATCGCGACCGTGGCGCTGGCGGCGCAGTACCAGCAGTGGGCGGCGGTGGTGGCCGGCACCACGCTGGGCATGATGATCGCCAACGCGCCGGTGGTGTGGTTCGGCGACCGGCTGGTCAAGAAGGTGCCGATCCGCGTGGTGCACGGGGTGTCGGCGGCGATCTTTGCCGCGCTGGGGCTGGCGGCGCTGCTGGGCTGGGGCTGAAGCGTCGGCCGGCCGGGGCGCGCGGCGCTATACTGGGCTTTTAAGCGCCGATTTGCCTCCGCTTGCGGGCGCTCAATAAATTCCGCTAAAACCGAGCGCACAAGCACCCGGCGCCGTTTTGGCGAACCGGGTTTTTTGTTGCCATGTCCTTCATCGCCACGCCGCAGACCATGCTCTTCGAGGCGCCCCTGCCGCTGCAAAGCGGGGCATCGATCCGCGGCTACAACCTCACCTACGAAACCTACGGCCAGCTCAACGCCGAGCGCAGCAACGCGGTGCTGATCTGCCACGCGCTCAACGCCTCGCACCACGTGGCCGGCGTCTACGAGGGCCAGGAGCGTAGCGAGGGCTGGTGGAACAACATGGTCGGGCCCGGCAAGCCGGTGGACACCGAGCGCTTTTTCGTCATCAGCGTCAACAACCTCGGCTCCTGCTTCGGCACCACCGGGCCGATGCACGTCAACCCCGACACCGGCCGCATCTACGGCGCCGACTTTCCGGTGGTGACGGTGGAAGACTGGGTCAACACCCAGGCGCGCCTGCTCGACGCGCTGGGCATCGAGCAGCTCGCCGCCGTGATGGGCGGCAGCCTGGGCGGCATGCAGGCCCTGAGCTGGACGCTGCAATACCCCGAGCGCGTGCGCCACGCCGTGGTGGTGGCCAGCGCGCCCAACCTGTCGGCCGAGAACATCGCCTTCAACGAAGTCGCCCGCCGCGCCATCGTCAGCGACCCGGACTTCCACGGCGGCCACTTCTACCAGCACGGCGTGGGGCCCGCGCGCGGCCTGCGCATCGCGCGCATGATCGGCCACATCACCTACCTCAGCGACGACGTGATGAACGCCAAGTTCGGCCGCGAGCTGCGCGAGGCCGTCACCCACCACGCCAGCGGCTACAAGTACAGCACGCAGGACATCGAGTTCCAGATCGAGAGCTACCTGCGCTACCAGGGCGACAAGTTCAGCGAATACTTCGACGCCAACACCTACCTGTTGATTACCCGCGCGCTCGACTACTTCGACCC
>JAEXBL010000163.1 GCA_023394015.1 Pseudomonadota bacterium
GTGCCGGTGGCCCCACCGGCCGGACCGGCGCCCGCCCCCGGCATGCCGACGGCGCCGGACGTGAATCGCCATACACTGCTGCCCCAGCCGGCCGCGCCGGCGCCCGACGCGCCCCGCTGAGCGGCGGTGCACCGCGCAGCCTGCGGCATGGGCGCCCGGGGCCAGCGCCCGTCCCCACACGAGTTGCCCCTGCCGCATGAACTCTTCCCCCACTGTTCCAGCCTCGCCCGCTTCCACCCCGCCCCCCGCCCTGCGTGCGCCCTCGCTGCGCCGCCGCATGGCCTGCTGGCTGTACGAGGGTACGCTGCTGTTCGGCGTGGTGGTGCTGCCGGGGCTGGTCTTCGGCATCGTCACCAACACCCGCCATGCGCTGGACAACCGGCACGCGCTGCAGGCGCTGGTGTTCGGCGTGCTGGCGCTGTATTTCATCTACTTCTGGTGCAAGGGCCAGACGCTGCCGATGAAGACTTGGCACATCCGCGTGGTCGACCGCCAGGGCCGGCCGCTGCGCTGGCCGCGCGCTGCGCTGCGCTACCTGCTGGCCTGGCTGTGGTTTCTGCCGCCGCTGGCGGCCATGGCGCCGTTTCGCCTCAGCGGCGGCGAGGTCACGGTGCTGATGAGCGGCTGGATCGCCGTCTGGGCACTGCTCAGCCGCTTTCAGCGCGAGCAGCAGTTCTGGCACGATGTGTGGGCCGGCACGCGGCTGATCGACGTGCAGCCAGACCTGGCGCGCCGCCGTGCCTGATCGCCAGGCCGGCGCCGCACCGATCCGTCACGGCCGTGCCCGACAATCGCCGCATGAACACGCCTCCCCCGTTGCCTGGCAGCCGCACCGCACCCCCGCCCACGGCCGACCCGGTCAACCCGCAAAAAGCGCGCACCGGCTTCTCGCGCGTGTGGCACGCCACCGGTTATTCCCTGGCCGGCCTGAAGGCCGGCTGGGGCGAAACCGCCTTCCGGCAGGAGGCCATCGCCGCCTGCGTGCTGTTGCCGGCCGCGTTCTGGATCGGCCGCGACTGGACCGAGACCGCGCTGCTGGCCGGCTCGGTGCTGGTGGTGATGATCGTCGAGCTGCTCAACACCGGCATCGAGACCGCCATCGACCGCATCGGCCCCGAATGGCACGACTTGTCCAAGCGCGCCAAGGACATGGGCTCGGCCGCCGTGCTGCTGAGCCTGCTGCTGGCCGGCGGCATCTGGCTGTCGGCGCTTTACACCCACTTCCTGAGCCGATGAATTCTCCCGCCCCAACCGCCCCCGTCCCCGCCTTCTCCGTCTGCGTCTACTGCGGCTCGCGCCCCGGCGCCGACGCCGCCTTTGCCCAGACCGCCGCCGAGGTCGGCCGCTGGATCGGCGAGCGCGGCGGGCAGCTGGTGTATGGCGGCGGCCGCAGCGGCCTGATGGGCGTGGTGGCCGACGCCACGCTGGCCGCCGGCGGGCGCGTGGTGGGCGTGATCCCGCGCACGCTGGTGGAGCGCGAGCACGCGCACCGCGGCTGCACCGAGCTGCACATCGTCGAGACCATGCACGAGCGCAAGCGCATCATGGCCGAGCGGGCCGATGCCTTTCTGGCGCTGCCGGGCGGCATCGGCACCTTCGAGGAATTCTTCGAGACCTGGACCTGGCGCCAGCTCGGCTACCACAACAAGCCCGTCGGCCTGCTGAACCAGGACGGCTATTACGAGGCCATGCTGCACTTCATTGAGCACAGCGTGCGCAGCGGCTTCATGGACGGCAGCCAGCTGCGCCTGATCGAGACCGGCGCGCAGTGGCAGCCCCTGCTGGAATCGCTGGTCGAATCCGCCGGCTTTCCGATGCCGACGCAGGTGCAGGCGATCTGAGGCTGCTTCCGCAGCCGCAGCGTGCACGAAAAAGCCGCGTGGCCTTCGGCGGCGCACGCGGCTGGGGTGATCGGTTGAAGGCCGGGGCTTACCAGCGGTACTGGTTGCTGCTTTCCCAGTCGGTGATCTGCTTTTCGGCTTCTTCCTTGGCGATGCCGTAGCGCTCCTGCATCTTGCCGATCATCTGGTCGCGCTTGCCGGCGATCACGTCCAGATCGTCGTCGGTCAGCTTGCCCCACTGCTCTTTCACTTTGCCCTTGAACTGCTTCCAGTTGCCGGCGATGGTGTCCTGATTCATGCGGATATCTCCTTGCGTGGTTTCACAAGCGCCCTTCATGGACTTCATGAAGTGTCAAGCGACTTGCGATGGCATTCATCGTAGGCGGCGCCCTGCGCCCGCGCAGTAGGCGCGCGGGGCACATGCGCGTCGGCGCACGCCTACCCCAAGCTGTGTCGTGCGACATAGCGCGCCAGCGGCCACGCGTCAGCCCTCGGGCAGAAACAGCGCCTGCAAATCGCTCAGAAAGTCGAAGCCGCGCGCCGTCGGCCGCAGCGTGGCGCCATCGGTTTCCAACCAGCCTTTTTGCTCTGCTTTTTGAAGCGCCGTGCGCACGCTGCTGGGCGGCAGGCCGGTCTTATCCATGAAATCGGGCAGCGTGAAACCGTCCTTCAGGCGCAGCGCGTTCAGCATGTATTCGAAGGGCAGCTCGCGCCGCGCCACCTCGTGCGCCTGCGCCACGGCGTCGCCGGCCAGGGCGCGCTCCATGTACAGCTCGGGTTGGCGGTGGCGCACCTGGCGCACGACGCGGTGCGGAAAGCTCAGCTTGCCGTGCGCGCCGGCGCCGATGCCCAGATAGTCGCCGAACTGCCAGTAGTTCAGGTTGTGCACGCAGCGGTGGCCGGCGCGCGCGTAGGCCGAGACTTCGTAGCGCTCCAGGCCCGCGCCCGCGGTGGCCTCGGCAATGTGGTCCAGCATGTCCCACGCCACGTCTTCATCCGGCAGGCGCGGCGGAAACTTGGCGAACACCGTGTTCGGCTCGATCGTCAGGTGGTACAGCGACAGGTGCGGCGGCGCGAAGTCCAGCGCGGTGCGCAGGTCGTGCTGCAAATCCGCCAGCGTCTGCCCCGGCAGCGCGTACATCAGATCGAGGTTGAAGGTGTCGAAGGCGCGCGCGGCCTCGGCCACCGCCGCGCGGGCCTGGGCGCCGTCGTGCACGCGGCCGCTGGCCTGCAGGTGGCGGTCGTCGAAGCTCTGCACGCCGATCGACAGCCGCGTGACGCCGGCGGCGCGAAAGGCGGCGAAGCGCTCGCGCTCGAAAGTGCCAGGGTTGGCCTCCAGCGTGATCTCGCAGGCCGGCGCCAGCGGCAGGCGGGCGCGCACGCCGGCGATCAGGCGGTCGATCAACTCCGGCTCGAACAGGCTGGGCGTGCCGCCGCCGATGAACACGCTGACCACCTGCCGGCCCCAGACCAGCGGCAGGCTGGCTTCCAGATCGGCCATCAGCGCGTCGACGTAGCGCGCCTGCTGCGCCGCGGCGTCGGTGCCCGCGCGCCGCTCGTGCGAATTGAAATCGCAGTATGGGCACTTGCGGATGCACCACGGCAGGTGCACGTAGAGCGACAGCGGTGGCTGCGCCGGCAACTGCAGCGTGCCGGGGCGCAGGTAATGCTCGGCCGTGTTCACAGCCAGTGTTCGCGCAGCAGCCGCAGCATCTGCGCGGCGGCGCGGCCGCGGTGGCTGTGCGCGTTCTTCACCTCGGTCGGCAGCTCGGCAAAGGTCTGGCCGAACTCGGGGATGAACATCACCGGGTCGAAGCCGAAGCCGCCGCTGCCGCGCGGCGCGCGCGCGATCTCGCCGACCACGCGGCCGACGGCGATCAGCGGCTCGGGGTCCTGCGCGCTGCGCACGGCCACCAGGGTGCTGACCATCGCCGCGCGGCGGTGGTCGATGCCTTGCATCTGCTCCAGCAGGGCGCGCACGTTGTTGGCGTCGCCCTTGTCGTAGCCGAACTGGGTGGCGTAGAAGGCCGTGTCCACGCCCGGCAGGCCGCCGAAGGCGTCGACGCACAGGCCGGCGTCGTCGGCCAGCGCCGGCAGGCCGCTGTGCTGGGCAGCGTGCCGCGCCTTGGCCAGCGCGTTCTCGACGAAGGTGCGGTGCGGCTCCTCGGCCTCGCCAATGCCCAGCTCGGACTGGGGCACCAGCTCCATGCCCAGGTTGCTGAGCATGGCCTGCAGCTCGGCCAGCTTGCCGGGGTTGTTGGAGGCGAGAACGATTTTCATGTCAAACCGGGCTGCAGCGCCCGCCATTCAAGCGCGGAAAGCTCTTATTCTTGCAGTGCACGGCGCTGCATGGCGATCAGCTCGCCAATGCCTTTTTCGGCCAGGCGCAACAACTGGTCCATCTCGGCGCGCGAAAAAGCCACGCCCTCGGCCGTGCCCTGCACCTCGACGTAGTGGCCGGCGCCGGTCATCACCACGTTCATGTCGGTATCGCAGGCCGAGTCCTCGGAGTAGTCCAGATCGAGCAGCGGCACGCCGCCGAGAAGACCGACCGAGATGGCGGCCACCGGGTGCACGATGGGCGACTCGCTGATGGCGCCGCGCGCCAACAGCCAGTTCACGGCGTCCTGCGCCGCGACGAAGGCGCCGGTGATGGCGGCGGTGCGCGTGCCGCCGTCGGCCTGGATCACGTCGCAGTCGAGGTGGATGGTGCGCTCGCCAAGCTTGCCCAGGTCGAACACGGCGCGCAGGCTGCGGCCGATCAGGCGCTGGATCTCCTGCGTGCGCCCGCTCTGCTTGCCGCGCGCGGCTTCGCGGTCGCCCCGGGTGTGAGTGGCGCGCGGCAGCATGCCGTATTCGGCCGTCACCCAGCCTTCGCCGCTGCCGCGCTTGTGCGGTGGCACCTTCTCCTCCACCGAGGCGGTGCACAGCACCTTGGTCTGGCCGAACTCGATCAGCACCGAGCCTTCGGCGTACACCGTGTAGCGGCGGGTGATGGTGACGGGCCGCAGCGCGTCGGGCGCGCGGTCGGTGCGGATGGGGGTTGAATCGTTCATGTGCTTGGTCATTCAAAAGGCCGCGGAGCAGGCCATGCGGGGGCGCCGTGGCCCGGCTTGCACCGGCCACCAGCGCCGTCCCCCTGGGGGGAAGCGGCGTCAGCCGCTCAGGGGGGTGCTTTTCTTGTTCGCTGAATCGCCTCGTTGATCTCGGCGATGGAGCGCTCGATGGCCTCGTCGTCCATCTCGTCCAGCATCGGGTCGATGCTGCCGGCCTGGATGGTGGAGGCAAACACGTCGTCGCCCATCATCTGGGTTTCGGTGAAGCCGCTGTGCTGGAAGCCCGAATCGGCCGGCGTCTCCCACTCCAGCGCCAGCACGGTGACGTTGTCGGAATGCTCGCCCGCGGTCTGCAGCGCCAGGTCCACCAGCGCGGGCACGGCGTCGGCCACGGGCATGGCGGCGAGCATGGAAACGATGGCTTCGTCAGGCACGCTGCCCCACAGCCCGTCGGAGCACAGCAGCACCTTGTCGCCCTCGGCCAGGCGCCGCGGGCCGCCGAAGTCGAACATGGGTCGCACCGTGGAGCCCAGGCAGGTGAACAGCACGTTGCGGTTGATGCCCGCCGGCGCGGCGCCGGCCTTGACCTGCGCCTCCAGGTAGGAATGGTCGCGCGTACGCGTCAGCAGCTCGCCGTCGCGCACCACGTACAGGCGCGAATCGCCGCAATGCACCCAGTGCAGCTCGCCCGACTGGACCAGGCCCGCCACCAGCGTGGTGCGCGGGGTGTCGAGCAGGCCGCGCTCGCTGGCGTAGCGGATGATCTGGTGGTGCGCCGTCATCAGGCTGGAAGCCAAGTAGGCCGCCGGCTTGGGCAGCTTGGGCTTGGCCTCGCGCTGGAACAGCGCCGACATGGTCTGCAAGGCCACCTGCGCCGCCACCTCGCCTTCCGGGTGCCCGCCCATGCCGTCGGCCAGCACGAACAGGCCCGCGTCGCGGGTGTAGCAATACCCCATGCGGTCTTCGTTCTTCTCCCGACTGCCCAGGCGGCTGAGCTGGAATACCGAGAACTTCATTGAAACCGGGGGGATGCGAAGAAGGCAGAAACGGTCAGGGCGCGCAGTGACTCAGGAAGTGTCACCGCAGCCTCGTGCCAAAGCGCGTGGCCCGCTTCAGGTTCTTCTTGGTGTCGCTCAGCATGTTGTCGAACTGCAGGCGCACCTTCTCGCCCACGCTGAGCTTGGTGTACTGGCGCTCGCCCTCGCGGCTCAGCTCCTTTTGCAGCGCAAACACCGACTGCGGGCGCGACAGCGGATCGAGCGACATGCACCACTCCACCACCTCGATCAGGTTGTCCGAATACACGCCGCGCATGCGCGTGAGCGCCAGCGCCAGGCGGTCTTTCTCCAGGCGCTGCGGCGCATCGTTGGGCGGGTAGCCCTGCATGCACGAGTAGATGCAGGCGCCGATGGCGTAGATGTCGGTCCACGGCCCCATGGTGGAGTCGCGGCGGTACATCTCGGGCGCGGCAAAGCCGGGCGTGTACATGGGGCGGGTGAAGTTGCCTTCCTTGTTCAGCACCTCGCGCGCGGCGCCGAAGTCGATCATCACCGCCTTGTTGTCGTCGGTAATGAAGATGTTGGCCGGCTTCAGGTCCAGGTGCAGCATCTTGTGCTGGTGCACGATGCGCAGCCCGCGCAGGATCTCGTCGAACAGCGAGCGGATGGTGGACTCGCGGAACACCTTGGGCTTCTTCAGCTCGCGCGCGGTGACGATGAAGTCCTGCAGGCTGGCGCCTTCCAGGTAGTTCATCACCATGTACACCGTTTCGTTCTGGCGGAAGAAGTTGAGCACGCTCACCACCGAGGGGTGCGAGATCTGGGCCAGCGCGCGGCCTTCCTCGAAGAAGCTCTTCAGGCCCAGGCGGTACAGCGACAGTTTCTCGGGCGCCACGCGCGGCACCAACTCGCCGGGCGAGCGCACCGTCAGCGCCGAGGGCAGGTATTCCTTGATGGCCACCTGCTGGCCTTCCTTGTCCACCGCCAGGTACACCGCGCCAAAGCCGCCGGCGGCGATCTTGCGCACCACGCGGTACCCGCCGATCACCGTATCGGTCGGCAAGGGAGCGGGTTTGAGCTTTGACATAATTTCAGGCGATCCATCGGGCCGGTCGAACCGGCTGCTCGCCGATGTGACGACCCCCTTGGCCGAGACCGTTTTGCACCGGTAAAAGCAACATGTCAGTTTACAGTATGACCGGCTACGCCAGCGGCCAGCACAGCGCTGGCGGCGGCGCCGAAGACGCCGCGGCGTGGAAGATGCCACAGGCCCGGCTGGGGCTGGAGCTGCGCTCGGTCAACAGCCGCTTCCTGGACCTGGGCTTTCGCCTGTCGGACGAATTGCGCCAGCACGAGCCCGCCCTGCGCGAGCTGCTGGGCCAGCGCCTGAAGCGTGGCAAGGTCGAGCTGCGCGCCTACCTGCAAGGCCGCGACGGCGCCGCGCTGGGCGACCCGCCGGCGCGCCTGCTGCAGCGCCTGGCCGCGGTGCAGGACCAGGTGCGCCTGTGGCTGCCCGATGCCCCGCCGCTGTCGGTGGCCGACGCGCTGCGCGCCGCCAGCGCCGCCGAGCCGGTGGACGACGAAGGGCTGGCCGAGGCCTTGATGGCACTGGCGCGCAGCGTGCTGGACGACTTCGTGGCCGCGCGCCAGCGCGAAGGCGCGCGCCTGGCCAAGCTGATCCGCGAGCGCCTGACCCAGCTGCGCGCGCTGGCCCGCGCGGCCGAGCCGCTGGTGCCGCAGGCGGTGGAAGCGCAGAAGCAGCGTTTCATCAGCCGCTGGAACGAGGCCCTGGCCGCCGGCGACGGCGCCGTGGGCAGCGAGGCCGCGCAGGAGCGCGCGCTGGCCGAGGCCACGGCGTTTGCCATCCGCATCGACGTCGCCGAGGAGCTGGAGCGCCTGGGCGCGCACCTGGACGAGATCGAGGCGGTGCTGAAGAAAGGTGGCGAAGTCGGCAAGCGCCTGGACTTTCTGATTCAGGAGCTGCACCGCGAGGCCAACACCCTGGGCAGCAAGTCGGCCGCGCTGGAGCTCACGCGCATCTCGGTGGACATGAAGGTGCTGATCGAGCAGATGCGCGAGCAAGTGCAGAACATCGAGTGAGGCGCGCCGCGTCGACCGGCCCGGCACGGTCCGGCAATCGCGCCAGACCTTGGGCCCTGACCTGAAGGCTTGATGATTCAGCGCGCCAGCAGGCCCGCCGCCACCGCCGTGCCCTGCAGGCTGCGCGCGAACTGGGCGTAGCCTTTGGCGTTGGCGTGCACGGGGTCCGACCGCAGCTCGGCCTGGGCCAGCACCTCGCCCCAGCCTTCCCGCTGCAGCGGAATGTTCAGGTCCTTGGCAACCTCGGCGTACAGCGCGTGGTCGGTCATCTGGCCCAGCGCGGCGACCACGCTGGCGCGCGGCACGGCCACCAGCAGCACCTGGGCGCCGGCCTCCAGCGCCTGCTGGCAAGCGGCGTGCACGTGGGCACGGGTGTCGGCCTCGGGCAGCTTGCGCAGAAAGTCGTTGCCGCCGATGCTGACGATGACCAGCTTCGGGT
>JAEXBL010000199.1 GCA_023394015.1 Pseudomonadota bacterium
TACCAGGACAACGCCTTCGGGCGCGAGGTGCATGCCGGCGCCAAGGAGGCGATCGAGAAGAACCAGCTGACGGAGACCACCGCCATCGCGGTGGATGGCAGCGCGGCGGGCATCGACAGCGCGGTCGCCCAGTTGCTGCGCGCCGGCGTGAAGGCCGTGATCGTCGGCCTGGCCGGCAAGCCGCTGACCGACTTCGTCAAGGCGATCCGGGCCAAGCAGCGTGGACTGCCGCTGTATGCGCTGTCGGTGCTCAGCTCGGCGGCGACCATCAAGACCCTGGGCGACGACGCCGTGGGCCTGACCGTGTCGCAGGTCATGCCCCTGCCGTCCCGAACCAGCGCGGTGCCCCTGGTGCGCGACTTCATGCGCGACTGGCAGGCCGCCAAGGTGGCGCTGGAGCCCTCCCATCTGGCGCTGGAAGGCTATGTCAACGCCCGCGTGTTTGCCGAGGTGCTGCGCCGCAGCGGCGCCAACCCGACGCGTGCCGCGTTCATCGACGCGGCCTGGGGGCTGTCGCAGTTCGACCTGGGCGGCTTCGGCGTTGGCTTCACGGTGCCGGGCAGCAATGCCTCGCGCTTTGTGGAGCTGACCATGATCAGCCAGGGCGGCAAGTTCCTGAAATGAAGCATGACCTCGCGGCGCTCGATGACCGGCGCTGGCGCGCCATGACGAATGAGCAATGGCCAAGCGCCGTGTAGTCAGATGCGCTCGTCCGGGCGCGGTCATCGGCATGGGTTTCATGCGCTGCGGGTGGCGCCATTGAAGTGAGGGACGAGGCCCTGGCGCGCAGAAAAGGCTACCGCGCCCCCTAGGGTAAAACCTGAGATGAAATGCCCTCAATTGTCGTCGGTCGGACAAATGGGCGTCAAAGTTAGGGCTAGTATCCAAGCCAAGTTCAACGCCCTGGCGCCCGCCTGCAGGACAGCGCGGCGCACGGGGCCACAGAGGCAGCATATGGTGGGAACAACTTTTCCGCGACTTCTGACGAAGCACGCCAGCGAGCGCCCGCAAGACCCGGCGCTGCGCGAAAAGGAATACGGCATCTGGCAAACCTGGAGCTGGCAGCGCGCGCAGCAGGACGTGCGCGCCATGGCCGCCGGCCTGGCGGCGCTGGGCTTCACGCCGGGCCAGAACCTGGCCGTGGTGGGCGACAACCGCCCGCACCTGTACCTGATGTTCCTGGCCGTGCAGGCCTTGCGCGGCGTGCCGGTGCCCATGTACCAGGACGCGGTGGCGGCCGAGATGGGCTTCGTGCTGCAGGACGCCGAGGTGCACTTCGCCTTCGCCGAGAACCAGGAGCAGGTCGACAAGATGCTGGAGCTGCGCGAGACCGTGCCCGGCCTGACGCACATCATCTACGACGACCCGCGCGGCATGCGCAACTACACGCAGCCGGGGCTGGTCAGCGTGGAGGAGCTGATGGCGCTGGGCCGCAAGCACGACGAGGCGCACCCGCAGCTGGTCGACGAGGCCATGGCCGCCGGCCGGCCGGACGACGTGGCGGTGATCCTCTACACCTCGGGCACCACCGGCCGGCCCAAGGGCGTGTGCCAGACGCACGCCAGCTTCATCGGCTCGGCCGAGGGCGGCGTGCTGACCGACGGCCTGACGTCCAAGGACAACGTGCTGTCCTACCTGCCGCCGGCCTGGGTGGGCGACTTCCTGTTCTCCATGGCGCAATGGCTGGTGGCCGGCTTCACCATCAACTGCCCCGAAAGCAGCGAGACGGTGAACATCGACATGCGCGAGATCGGCCCCACCTACTACTTCGCGCCGCCGCGGGTGTTCGAGGGCATGCTGACTTCGGTGTCGATCCGCATGGAGGACGCGGCGCCGTTCAAGCAGCGCATGCACCGCAAGTTCATGGACGTGGCGCTGCGCGTCGGCTCCGACATCCTCGACGGCAAGCCGGTGAGCGGCGGCGACCGGCTGATGTACACGCTGGGCAACTTCCTGGTCTATGGGCCGCTGAAGAACGCCATGGGCCTGTCGCGCATTCGCGTGGCCTACACCGCGGGTGCCGCCATCGGGCCGGAGCTGTTCCGCTTCTTCCGCTCCATCGGCGTCAACCTGAAGCAGCTCTACGGCCAGACCGAGACCTGCGCCTACGTGTGCATCCAGAAGAACGGCCAGGTCAAGCTCAACAGCGTGGGCCAGGCGGCGCCCGGCATCGAGCTGAAGATCGCCGACAACGGCGAGGTGCTGGTCAAGGGCGTGGCGGTGCTCAAGGAGTACTACAAGCGCCCCGACGCCACCGCCGAGGTGATCGACGAGAACGGCTACTTCAAGACCGGCGACGCCGGCGTGCTGGACCACGACGCCCACCTGCGCATCATCGACCGCGCCAAGGACGTGGGCAAGCTGGCCGGCGGCGCCATGTTCGCGCCCAACTACATCGAGAACAAGCTCAAGTTCTTCCCGCAGATCAAGGAGGCCGTGTGCTTCGGCCACGAGCGCGACAAGGTCTGCGCCTTCATCAACATCGACTTCGAGGCCGTCGGCAACTGGGCCGAGCGCCAGGGCCTGCCGTATGCCGGCTACGTCGACCTGGCCGCCAAGCCCGAGGTGCTGGCCATGATGAAGGACTGCGTGGAGAAGGTGAACGCCGACCTGGCCGGCGAGGAAGGCATGGAGGACACGCAGGTCCACCGCTTCCTGGTGCTGCACAAGGAGCTGGACCCGGACGATGACGAGCTGACCCGCACCCGCAAGGTGCGCCGCGGCTTCGTGGCCGAGAAGTACGGCGTGCTGATCGACGCCCTGTACGGCGGCCGTGCCGAGCAGTTCATCGAGACCGCCGTGAAGTTCGAGGACGGTCGCGCCGGCAAGGTGTCGGCCAACCTGCAGATCCTCGACGCCAAGACCTTTGCCCCCGTGAGGAGCGCCGCATGATGGTGACCGAACAAGAGCGCCCGGCCGAGCTGGGCAGCAAGAAGATCGGCGACGTGATTCTGGACATCCAGAACATCAGCCTGCGCTTTGGCGGCGTGAAGGCGCTGACCGACATCAGCTTCAACGTGCGCGAGCACGAGATCCGCTCCATCATCGGCCCCAACGGCGCCGGCAAGTCGTCGATGCTCAACTGCATCAACGGCGTCTACACCCCGCAGGAGGGCAGCATCACCTTCCGCGGCCAGAAGTTCGCGCACATGAACTCGCGCCAGGTGGCCGAGATGGGCGTGGCACGCACCTTCCAGAACCTGGCGCTGTTCAAGGGCTTGAGCGTGCTCGACAACATCATGTCGGGCCGCAACCTGAAGATCAAAAGCAACATCCTCATGCAGGCGCTGCGCATCGGCCCGGCCGAGCGCGAGGAAGTCGCCCACCGCGAGGTGGTCGAGCGCATCATCGACTTCCTGGAGATCCAGGCGCACCGCAAGACGCCCGTGGGCCAGTTGCCCTACGGCCTGCAAAAGCGCGTCGACCTGGGCCGCGCCCTGGCCATGGAGCCGCAGGTGCTGCTGCTCGACGAGCCCATGGCCGGCATGAACGTGGAGGAGAAGCAGGACATGAGCCGCTTCATCCTCGACGTGAACGACGAGTTCGGCACCACCATCGTGCTGATCGAGCACGACATGGGCGTGGTGATGGACATCTCCGACCGCGTGGTCGTGCTCGACTACGGCAAGAAGATTGGCGACGGCACGCCGGCCGAGGTGCTGGCCAACGAAGACGTCATACGCGCCTACCTGGGCACATCGCATTGAGGTAAGTCACATGGGCTTTTTCCTGGAAACCCTGCTGGGCGGGCTGATGACCGGCATGCTGTACGCGCTGGTGGCGCTCGGCTTCGTGCTGATCTTCAAGGCCTCCGGCGTCTTCAACTTCGCGCAGGGCGCGATGGTGCTGTTCGCGGCGCTGGCCATGGCGCGCTTTTCGGAATGGATTCCGCAGTGGCTGGGCATGGAGCCCGGCGCGCTCAGCATCGCCCTGGCCATCGTGGTCAGCGTCGTCATCATGATCGGCGTGGCGTGGCTGATCGAGCGGCTGGCGCTGCGCCACCTGGTCAACCAGGAACCGATCACGCTGCTGATGGCCACGCTGGGCATCGCCTACCTGCTGGACGGCTTCGGCCCCATGGTGTTCGGCAGCGCCGTCTACAGCATCGACGTGGGCATGCCCAAGGAGCCGATGTTCATCCTCGACGTGAACGACGAGTTCGGCACCACCATCGTGCTGATCGAGCACGACATGGGCGTGG
>JAEXBL010000211.1 GCA_023394015.1 Pseudomonadota bacterium
CCTCGGCCCTGGCCCCCGCCATCTGCGCGGCCACGCCGAGCGCGGCCTGGTCGTCGTCCGGCCCGCGCGGCGCTGGCCGCTCCGGTGGTGAGGTGTTCGATTCGGGCGCCGTCAAAGCCGCTGTCTCCCTGGGACGCGCCGGCCCGTCCGGCGCGCCTGCGATTGTTGGCCGCGCCCGCGCGCCGGCCTGTAGGACGAGTGCGCGATGCAGCCGCAGGGCCATGCCGGCGTCATGCACATGCCCCACAATCGGCCCCATGGCCATGCATCCCGACCGTTCCCTGCAGTTTTCCGGCGCCAGCAACTTCCGCGACCTGGGCGGCTACACCGGCGCCGACGCGCGCCCGGTGCGCTGGCGGCGCCTGTTCCGATCCGACCACCTGGCGGCGCTGACGCCGCAGGACGCCGAGCGCCTGGCCGAGCTGGGCGTCAGCCGCTCGTTCGACTTTCGCGGCGTCGATGAACGCGCTGCCGTGCCCTACGAGCTGCCCGGCGTGGCCCAGCACTCGCTGCCCATCGAGCCCACGGTGGTGCAGCGCATGAAGGACCTGCTGGACGCCGGCGAGCGCATCACGCCCGAGCACACCGTGGCGCTGATGCAGGAAACCTACCGCGCCTTCGTGCTCGACAACGCCGATCGCTTCAAGGCCCTGTTCGAGCACCTGCTGGACAGCGACGCGCCGCTGGTGATGCACTGCACCGCCGGCAAGGACCGCACCGGCTTTGCCGCCGCGCTGATCCTGCTGGCGCTGGACGTGCCGCGCGAGGTGGTGATGCAGGACTACCTGCTCACCAACCAGCTGTACCGCATGCCCACCGTGCCCGGCGCGCGCGCGCCGCGCGAGGTGCTGCACGTGCTGTGGCGGGTGCAGCAGGAGTTTCTGGACGCCGCGCTGCACGCGGTGGACGCCGACTACGGCGGCGTGCTGCCCTACCTGTCGCGTGCGCTGGGCGTGGGCGAGGCCGAGCGCGCGCAGCTCAAGCGCTGGTACCTGCAGGTGGACTGACGGCCGCCCGGCCTGATTTCAAGTGCCATGAGCGGCGGGCTGCAAGGCCGCCGCCCGCGCTCACTCCTTCTCGCCGCGCGTGGCCAGCACCAGGCGCCAGGGCGTCTTCTGCCAGGCCAGCGCCTCTTCGCGCAGCAGGTGCGCCGACTGCGGCCAGGTCTGGGGCCAGCCCGGCGGCCAGCGCAGGCGAAAGCCCTGCGCCGGTGCGGGCAGGGCGCTGAGTTCGAGGGCCGCGGGGTCGGGCATTTGCCGCGCATGGCACAGCATCACCGCCAGCCGCAGCGCCAGCAGCTGGCGCATGAACAGCGCATCGCCAAAGCGCGACTCCAGCTTGCGCAGCTTGCCGCGGTGGCCCAGCACCAGCTGGCTCAGCGCGTGCATCTCGTGCATGGCAAAGCCGGCCACGTCGGCGTGGTCGATGATGTAGGCGCCGTGCTTGTGGTAGTCGGCGTGGGCGATGTGCGAGCCGATCTCGTGCAGGCGGGCGGCCCAGTCCAGCTGGCGCTCGGCCTCCTGGCGCGCTTTCTTCTTCAGGCCTGCGGCCAGCTGGCCGAACAGCTGCAGCGCGGTGGCCGACACGCGCTGGCCCTGCGCGGCGTCGGCGTTGAACTTGGCACCCAGCGCCTCGATGGCGCCGGCGCGCACGTCGGAGCGCCGGTGCTGGCGGTCCAGCATGTCGTAGAGCGCGCCATGGCGCAGCGCACCGTAGGCGTACTGCAGCTCGTCGATGCCCAGCAGGTCGAACAGCGCGCGCAGCACCGCCAGGCCGCCGCCGATGACGGCCTTGCGCTCGTCCTTGATGCCTTCGAGCTTGATGGCGTCGAAGCGCCCGGCCTTGATGAGCCGCTCGCGCAGCCAGTGCAGCCCCTCGCGCTGGATCAGGTAGCGCTGCGGCGTGCGCCCGGCCAGCAGCAGCGTGTCGGCGATGGCGCCCACCGTGCCCGAGCAGCCGTAGGCCACGTCCCAGTGCTGGCGCCCGTGGGTGGTGGCGGCCTCGTCCAGCATGGCCTTGGCGGCGATCTCGGCGCGGTCGAAGTTTCGGGCGCTCAGCACGCCGTCCTGAAAGTGCCGCATCGACCAGGCCACGCTGCCCACCGGGTACGAGGCGGTGGTGCGCGGCGTGTCGTCGGTGCCGATGATCAGCTCGGTCGAGCGCCCGCCGATGTCCAGCACCAGGCGGCGCTCGTGCGAGGGCGGCAGCCGGTGCGCCACGCCCTGGTAGATCAGGCGCGCCTCCTCGCGGCCGGCGATGACGTCGATGGGAAAGCCTAGGATCTGCTGCGCGACGGTGAGGAACTCCTCGCGGTTGCGCGCCTCGCGCAGGGTTTGCGTGGCCACGGCGCGCACCTGCTGCGGCTGGAAGCCGGCCAGCCGCTCGGCAAAGCGCGCCAGGCAGTCCCAGCCGCGCTGCATCGCCTCCTGCGACAGGCGGCTGTTGGCGTCCAGGCCGGCGCCCTGGCGCACGGTCTCCTTGTGGTATTCCATGCGCTGGAGCTGGCCCAGCTCCAGCCGGGCGATTTCCAGGCGGAAGCTGTTGGAGCCCAGGTCCACGGCGGCGAGGCGGGGGCCGTTTTGCATAAGTCTCGGGGGCGCGGGTGGCATCACAAGCTCCCGCCACGCGGGGGCTGGCCGATTGTGGCGCATTTGCAGGGGCGGGCTGCGCGCGCCGCTGCTACAAGGCCAGCGGCGAGCGCAGGCTGCGCCTGGTGCGCGGGTGCATCGGACCTGAAGCCGCGGCCGGACAAGCGCAGGAGGCTATCAAAAAAGCAGCGAACGTGGCGATTCATCCACGCTTTGGGCGCGGCCGGGCACTGACAGATTTCTGACATATGACGTCACACGCTTGTCATATTCGCGCCATACATTCGGTTTCGTCTGCTTCAACCAACCCAAGGATTCCATCCATGAAACGCACCTTCCTCAAGGCGCTGGCCGTCACGGCGCTGGGCTCGTTCGTCGGCACCGCCGCCCTGGCCGCCGACATCACCGGCGCCGGCGCGAGCTTCCCGTACCCGATCTACGCCAAGTGGGCCGAAGGCTACAAGGCCGCCAGCGGCACCGGCCTGAACTACCAGTCGATCGGTTCGTCCGGCGGCGTGCGCCAGATCCGCGCCAAGACCGTGGCCTTCGGCGCCACCGACTCGCCGCTGAAGGGCGAGGACCTGGACAAGGACGGCATGGTGCAGTTCCCGGCCATCATCGGCGGCACCGTGCCGGTGCTGAACGTCGCGGGCTTCCAGCCCGGCGAGCTGCGCGTGACCGGCCCGGTGCTGGCCGAGATGTTCATGGGCACCATCAGCAAATGGAACGACCCCAAGTTCGCCGCCCTGAACCCCGGCAAGAACCTGCCTGACCAGGCCATCACCGTGGTGCACCGCGCCGACGGCTCGGGCACGACCTTCAACTGGACCGACTACCTGACCACCGTCAGCAAGGAATGGGCCGAGAAGGTGGGCAAGGGCAACGCCGTCAAGTGGCCGGCCTCGACCTCGGTCGGCGGCAAGGGCAACGAGGGCGTCGCCAACATGGTCAAGCAGACCCAGGGCGCCATCGGCTACGTCGAGTACGCCTACGCCAAGCGCAACAAGCTGACGCACATGCAGGTGCAGAACCAGGCCGGCAAGTGGGTCAACCCCGACGAGGCCAGCTTTGCCGCCGCCGCCGCCGGCGTGGACTGGTTCAGCGTGCCGGGCATGGGCGTGTCGATGGTGAACGCCAAGGGCGACAACTCCTGGCCCATCTCCACCGCCTCCTTCATCCTGATGTACAAGGAGCCGGCCGACAAGGCGCAGTCCGCCGAAGTGCTGAAGTTCTTCGACTGGTCGTTCAAGAACGGCAAGCAGATGGCCGCCGAACTGGACTACGTGGCCCTGCCCGACAGCCTGACCAACGACATCCGCAACAAGGTCTGGTCGCAGATCAGCAAGTAAGCCCCGGCCCTTGCCCCGCGACCCGACGGGCCCTGGTGGGCGCGTCGGGTCGTGTCGCAAGGCGAGCCCATACAACATAATGACCGCGTCGAGGACTGCATGAGCGTGGGAATGACCACCATCAACAACGTGCCGCAACCGCAGGACAGCGCCCAGGCCATGGCATCGCCCGGCATGGCGGCCATCGCCCGCCGCCAGCGCTGGCAGGACGTGTTGTTCCACCGCGGCACGCAGGCCTTCTCGCTGCTGGTGCTGGCGGCGCTCGTCGGCATCATGGTGTCGCTGTTCGTCAGCGCCTGGCCCACCTTCAAGACCTTCGGCCTGAAGTTTCTGTGGACGGTGGAATGGGACGTGGTGAACGAGGAGTTCGGCGCCGCCATCGCCATCGTCGGCACGCTGCTGAGCGCCGGCATCGCGCTCGTCATCGCGGTGCCGCTGGCCTTCGGCATCGCGCTGTTCCTGACCGAGAACTGCCCGGTCTGGATGCGCCGCCCGCTGGGCACCGCCATCGAGCTGCTGGCCGCCGTGCCTTCCATCATCTACGGCATGTTCGGCCTGTTCGTGTTCGCGCCGATCTTTGCCGACTTCATCCAGATGCCGCTGCAGAACGTGCTGGGCGGCATGCCGCTGGTGGGCTGGCTGTTCGGCGGCGCCGTCAACGGCATGGGCATCCTGGCCGCCGGCATCGTGCTGGCCTTCATGATCCTGCCCTACATCGCCGCCGTGATGCGCGACGTGTTCGAGATCGTGCCGCCGATCCTGCGCGAATCGGCCTACGGCCTGGGCTGCACCACCTGGGAGGTGGTGCGCAAGGTGGTGCTGCCCTACACGCAAAAGGGCGTCATCGGCGGCATCATGCTCGGCCTGGGGCGCGCCCTGGGCGAGACCATGGCCGTGACCTTCGTCATCGGCAACGCCAACCGCATGCCCAGCTCGCTGTTCTCGCCCGGCACCTCGATCGCCTCGGTGCTGGCCAACGAGTTCGGCGAAGCCGCCGACCTGCACCTGACCACGCTGTTCGCCCTGGGCTTCCTGCTGTTCGTCATCACCTTCGTGGTGCTGGCGCTGGCCAAGCTGATGATCATCCGCGCCGAGCGTGCGAAAGGCACATGACCCCCCTGAGTCGCTTCGCGCCTTCCCCCCTTGGCTTCGCAGGGGGGACATCGCCGATGTCCGGCGCAGGTCCGGACATGGCGATCGCTGGCATGGCCTGCGCTGCGGCCATCGCTGGGGCTGGGCCGGCGGCGACCTTCGTGCCAAGGAATGAATCGTGAACCAATTGCAAGCTGAAACCGCGCTCTACAAGAAGCGCCGCACCGCCAACGCCGTCGGCATCACCCTGTCGATGGCGGCCATGGCGCTGGGCCTGATCGTGCTGCTGTGGATCCTGTTCGTGCTGTTCAGCAAGGGGCTGGCGGCGGTGGACTGGAACATGTTCACCAAGGACACGCCGGCGCCCGGCTCCGAGGGCGGCGGTCTGCGCAACGCCATCGTCGGCAGCCTGATGATGCTGGGGCTGACGGTGCTGGTGTCCACCCCGGTGGGCATCCTGGCCGGCATCTACCTCGCCGAGTACGGCGACGAGAGCAGGATGGCCGAGCTGACGCGCTTCGTCACCGACATCATGCTGTCGGCGCCGTCCATTGTGCTGGGCCTGTTCGTCTACGCCATCCTGGTGGCGCCCATGGGGCATTTTTCGGGCTTTGCCGGCTCGATGGCGCTGTCGCTGATCGCCATTCCGGTGGTGGTGCGCACCACCGAGAACATGCTGCGCCTGGTGCCCGGCAGCCTGCGCGAGGCCGCGGCCGCGCTGGGCGCGCCGCGCTGGAAGGTGGCGCTGATGATCACCCTGCGCGCGGCCAAGAGCGGCGTCATCACCGGCCTGCTGCTGGCCATTGCCCGCGTCAGCGGCGAGACCGCGCCGCTGCTGTTCACCGCGCTGAACAACCAGTTCTTCAGCACCAACATGGGCCAGCCCATGGCCAACCTGCCGGTGGTGATCTTCCAGTTCGCCATGAGCCCCTACGACAACTGGATTCGCCTGGCCTGGGGCGGGGCGCTGCTGATCACCCTCACCGTGCTGGTCATCAACATCGTCGCCCGCGTGTTCTTCCGCGAGAAGACGGCCGGCCACTGAACCGAACGAGAACCATGATGGACATCGCCACCCCCGTGCCGCAGGCTGCCGAGCGCAGCCCCGGCCAGCCCCTGGGCCAAGAGCGCATGGCGCTGGAAATCCGCAACCTGGATTTCTTCTACGGCAACGGCTTCCAGGGCCTGAACAAGATCAACCTTCAGATTCCCGAGCGCAAGGTCACGGCCTTCATCGGGCCCTCGGGCTGCGGCAAGTCGACCCTGCTGCGCACGCTCAACCGCATGTACAGCCTCTACCCCGGCCAGCGCGCCGTGGGCGAGATCCTGTTCTACGGCAAGAACATCCTCGACCCCAGCGTGGACGTGAACCTGCTGCGCGCCCGCATCGGCATGGTGTTCCAGAAGCCGACGCCGTTTCCGATGACCATCTACGAGAACATCGCCTTCGGCGTGCGCCTGTACGAGAACCTGAACAAGGCCGACATGGACGAGCGCGTGGAATGGGCGCTGGCCAAGGCGGCGCTGTGGAACGAGGTCAAGGACAAGCTGGGCCAGAGCGGCCTGTCGCTGTCGGGCGGCCAGCAGCAGCGCCTGTGCATCGCGCGCAGCGTGGCCGTCAAGCCCTCGATCCTGTTGCTGGACGAGCCCACCTCGGCGCTCGACCCGATCTCCACCGGCAAGGTGGAGGAACTGGTGCACGAGCTCAAGCGCGACTACACCATCGCCATCGTCACACACAACATGCAGCAGGCGGCGCGGGTGAGCGACTACACCGCCTACATGTACCTCGGCGAGCTGATCGAGTTCGGCGCCACGGAAGAGCTGTTCTTCAAGCCCAAACGCAAGGAGACCGAGGACTACATCACCGGCCGCTTCGGCTGAACAACCAAGGAGACGGGCGCATGTACGAGAAGCATTTGTCCAGCCAGTTCAACAACGAACTCAACCGCGTGTCGTCCAGCGTACTGGAGCTGGGCGGCCTGGTGGAGATGCAGATCCGCCAGGCGATCTACGCGCTGTCGGAGTTCAGCACCGAGGTCGCCGACCAGGTGGAGCAGGACGAGGAGCGCGTCAACGCCCTGGAGCTGGAGATCGACCGCGAGCTGTCCAACATCATCGCCCGGCGCCAGCCCACGGCCATCGACCTGCGCCTGCTGCTGGCGATCTCCAAGGCCACCGCCAACCTCGAGCGCGTGGGCGACGAGGCGGCCAAGATCGCCCGCATGGTCAAGCGCATCATCGAGTCGGGCAAAGCCCGCATGCTGCCGACCTCCGAGCTGCGCCACGCCGCCGACCTGGCGGCCGAGCAGCTGCGCAAGGCGCTGGACGCCTTCGCGCGCCTGTCCGTGGAAGACGCGGTGGTCATCATCCGCGACGACGACCACGTGGACCGCGAGTTCGACGGCTTCGTGCGCAAGCTCATCACCTACATGATGGAAGACCCGCGCACCATCTCGGCCAGCCTGGATCTGCTGACGCTGGCCAAGGCCATCGAACGCATCGGCGACCATGCCAAGAACATCGCCGAATTCATCATCTACATCGTCAAGGGCGCCGACGTGCGCCACAGCGAGCTTGAAACCGTGGAGTCGATTGCGCGATGAGAACCATGCCCCGCGTGCTGATCGTCGAGGACGAGGCACCGATTGCCGAATTGATTGCCGTCAACCTGCGCCACAACGGCTTTCAGCCCACCTGGGCCATGGACAGCGAGACCGCGCAGCGCGAGCTGGACGCGGTGCTGCCCGACGTGATCCTGCTGGACTGGATGCTGCCGGGCGAAAGCGGCCTGTCGCTGGCCAAGCGCTGGCGCAAGGACCCGCGCACCAAGGACGTGCCGATCCTGATGCTGACCGCGCGCGGCGACGAGGTGGACCGCGTGGCCGGGCTGGACGCCGGCGCCGACGACTACATCACCAAGCCGTTCTCCACCAAGGAGATGCTGGCGCGCATCCGCGCCGTGCTGCGCCGCCGTGCGCCCGAGCAGGTGGGCGGCTCGGTGGCCATCGGCCCGCTGCTGCTGGACTCGTCCACGCACCGCGTGTCCTACGACGGGCAGCAGCTCAAGCTGGGGCCGACCGAGTTCAAGCTGCTGCACTACCTGATGCACAACGCGGAGCGCGTGCACAGCCGCGGCCAGCTGCTGGACAAGGTGTGGGGCGACCACGTGTTCATCGAGGAACGCACCGTGGACGTGCACGTCAAGCGCCTGCGCGAGGCGCTGGGCGTGGCCAGCGTGCTGATCGAGACCGTGCGCGGCGCCGGCTACCGCCTGACGGCACAGCCGCTGGCCCAGCTGCAGGACGCGCAGGCGGCCACCTCGTCCTGATCACCCACCGCCACCCGGCGCAGGGTGCCGCATGGTCTGGCGCATCGTCCTCTTCATTCTGACGCTGCTGGTGCTTGGCGTCCTGGGCGGCTGGTGGCGCGGCTGGCCCGGCGCGCTGGGCGGCGTGGCGCTGGCCGCGCTGCTGCTGTGGACGCTGGATGCGCTGCGCGCCCGGCGCTTCATCGCCTGGAGCCGCGAGCCCGACACCTCGGCGCCGCCGGTGCTGCGCGGCCTGTGGGGCGAGGCCGCCTACCGCATGGCGCGCGCGCTGCGGGCCGAGCAGCAGAAGGCTCGCGACAGCGCCCAGCGCCTGAGCGACTTCCTGGCCGCCATCCAGGCCTCGCCCAACGGCGTGATCCTGCTTGACCCCGAAGGCCGCATCGAGTGGTGCAACGACATCGCCGCGCTGCAGTTCGGCATCCACCCGCAGCGCGATGTGCTGCAGCACGTCAGCAACCTGGTGCGCGAGCCGGCCTTCACCGCCTACTACGCCGGCCAGAACTACGAGCACGAGGTCAAGATGATCGGCCGCGGCGGCAGCGCCAGCCAGCCGGTGAAGCTGTCGGTGCAGCTGCACCCCTACGGCAACGGCCACAAGCTGATGCTGTCGCGCGACATCACCGCGCTGGCACGCGCCGACGCCATGCGGCGCGACTTCGTGGCCAACGTCTCGCACGAGATCCGCACCCCGCTGACGGTGCTGGCCGGCTTCGTCGAGACCCTGCAAAGCCTGCCGCTGACCGAGCCCGAGCGCGCCAAGTACCTGGCGCTGATGGCCGAGCAGTCGGCGCGCATGCAGACCCTGGTCAACGACTTGCTGCTGCTGTCGCGGCTGGAGGGCAGCCCGCTGCCCGGCGTCGGCGAGGTGGTGGATGTGTCGGCGCTGATGGGGCAGTGCGAGGCCGAGGCGCGCGGGCTGTCCGCGCTGCTGCACCCGGCCGACCAGCGCCCGCAGACCCTGCGCTTCGCCGCCCCGCCGCCCTGGCGCCTGGTGGGCGCCGCCGGCGAGTTGCGCAGCGCCGTCTCCAACCTGATCAACAACGCCGTGCGCTACACCCCGGCCGGCGGCCGCATCGAGGTGGGCTGGCAGCGAACGCCCGACGGCGGCGCGCGCCTGGCCGTGACCGACACCGGCCCTGGCATCGCGCCCGAGCACCTGCCGCGCCTGGGCGAACGCTTCTACCGCGTCGACCGCAGTCGCGCGCGCGAATCGGGCGGCACCGGCCTGGGCCTGGCCATCACCAAGCACGTGGCGCAGCGCCACGGGGGCGAGCTGCAGATCAGCAGCCAGCTCGGCAAGGGCTCCACCTTCGCGCTGCTGCTGCCCCCCGAGCGCGTGCGCGCCGACGCCGCGGCGCCCCAGGGCCCCCAGGCGCCGGCCGCCGCCTGACGCGCGCCAGCAGGCGGGCAACCCCAAGGCCGCCCACGGCCTCTGAACAGCCGCCGACCACCGCGTCGCGCAGGCCATCTACAACCCACCATCTCGGCTGTCGATGCTGCCGCAACTCGGTTCGGTGTGAAGGGGGTTTTGGCGAGCCGTCCCCATTGTTTTCGAAGACATGAAAACCGTTCACCGCAGAGACGCAGAGAACGCAGAGCACACGCAGAGAATTCACTTGGATTCTGGCTCTGCGAACCTCGGCGCCCTCTGCGTCTCTGCGGTGAAGACAGCGCCTCCAAGCCACCGGTGTCTCTACATGGTTGAGAGCGACTCGGTATCAGGCGTCAGAAATACAGCCGGGGCCAGTGCACAAGCGCGAAGCGCCAAACGGCCGCGGAGCAGGCCATGCGCGGGCGCCGGTGGCCGGGGTTGACCCCCCCCAAGGCGCCGGA
>JAEXBL010000259.1 GCA_023394015.1 Pseudomonadota bacterium
TGACCCTGCTTGGCTTCGGCATGGTGATCACGTTCATGACGCTGATCATGACCAAGCGCCTGTCGCCCCTGGTGGCGCTCATTCTTGTTCCCATTCTTTTTGCCTTGCTGGGCGGCTTCGGGGCGGGCATAGACAAGATGATGCTGGACGGCATCCGCAAGATCGCGCCGACCGGCGTGATGCTGATGTTCGCCATCCTGTATTTCGGCGTCATGATCGACGCCGGCCTGTTCGACCCCATCGTGGGCCGCATCCTGCGCGCGGTGAAGGGCGATCCGCTGAAGATCGTGGTGGGCACGACCGTGCTGGCGCTGGTGATCTCGCTGGACGGCGACGGCTCGACCACCTACATGATCGTGGTGGCCTCGATGCTGCCGCTGTACCGGCGTCTGAAAATGAACGCATTGGCCATGACCTGCCTGGCCATGCTGGCCAGCGGCGTCATGAACCTGACGCCCTGGGGCGGGCCCACGGCGCGCGCGGCCAGCGCGCTGCACGTGGACGCCGGCGACATCTTCGTGCCGCTGGTGCCGGTGATGGGCGTGGCCATCGTCGCCATCCTGGTCCTGGCGTTCTGCCTGGGGCTGCGCGAACGCCGCCGCCTGGGCGTGCTGTCGCTGCCCGAGGGCGCGTCGCTGCACGCCGGCTACGACGAGGACGGTCCCAAGACGCTGCCCGAGATCGAGGTCGACCACGACCTGCGCCGTCCGCGCCTGCTGTGGGTGAACGCCGGCCTGACGCTGGCGCTGATGGTGAGCCTGATCCTGGGCGTGCTGCCGCTGCCGGTGCTGTTCATGATCGCCTTCGCGATCGCGCTGGTCATCAATTATCCGGACCTGGCCGAGCAGCGCCGCCGCGTGACGCAGCACGCCGGCAACGTGCTGTCGGTGGTGTCGCTGATCTTCGCGGCCGGCATCTTCACCGGCATCCTGTCGGGCACCGGCATGGTCGAGGCCATGTCGCGCAGCCTGCTGGCGGTGATCCCGGACGCGATGGGGCCGTACCTGGCCGGCATCACCGCGCTGGTGAGCCTGCCCTTCACCTTCTTCATGTCCAACGACGCTTTCTACTTCGGCGTGCTGCCGATCCTGAGCGAAGCGGCGCAGGGCTACGGAATTTCCGCGGTCGAGATGGCGCGCGCCTCGCTGGTCGGCCAGCCTGTGCACCTGCTCAGCCCCCTGGTTCCTTCCACCTACCTGCTGGTGGGCCTGGCCGGCGTCGACTTCGGCGACCACCAGCGCTATTCGCTGAAGTGGGCCACCATGGTCTGCCTGGTGATGCTGGCCGCCGCGCTGGCGTTCGGCCTGTTCCCGCTAGTGGGTCAAACTTCCTGAGGACTTGTCATGGCTTTGCGCATTGCTTATGTCACCAGCGGAATGGGCCACACCGGCACCGCGATCTGCCAGGCGCTGCACCTTGCGGGACACCGTGTGGTGGCGGGCTGCGGCCCGCGCTCCACGCGCAAGGACCACTGGCTGAAGGAACAGAAGTCACTGGGCTACGACTTCATCGCCTCCGAGGGCGACGCCACCGACTGGGCCTCGACCGAGGCGGCCTTCGCCAAGGTGCGGCGCGAGGTCGGCGAGATCGACGTGCTGGTCAACAACGCCGGCGCCATGCTGGACATGCGTTTCCGCCAGATGAGCCACGCCGACTGGTCGGCGGTGCTGCGCAGCAACCTGGACACGCTGTTCAACAGCACCAAGCAGGTGGTCGACAGCATGGCCGACCGCGGCTGGGGCCGCATCATCAACATCGGTTCGGTGGCGGCCGAGAAAGGCCAGATCGGCCAGATCAACTACGCCACGGCCAAGGGCGCGGTCATCGGCTTCACGCGCTCGCTGGCGCAGGAAGTGGCCGCGCGCGGCGTGACCGTCAACCTGGTGTCGCCGGGCTTCATCGCCGACGACACGGTCAAGGCCTTCCCGCCGGCGCTGCTGGACCGCATCGTCGAAAGCGTGCCGGTCGGCCGCCTGGGCACCGCCCAGGATCTGGCCGGGCTGTGCGCGTGGCTGGCCTCGGACGAGGCCGCTTTCGTCACCGGCGCGAACTACGCGATCAACGGCGGCGTCTACATGAGCTGAAGCGCCTGCTTCAGTTCTGCAGCTTGACCGCGCCGCTGTCGAGCAGCTTCTTCCACTTGGCGTCGTCGGCCTCGATGAACTTCTGCAGGTCGGCCGGCGAGCCGCCGCCGGCGATCATGCCGGCGTTGTCGACGGCGGCCTTGAATTCCGGGGTGGCGATGGCGGCACGCAGCGCCGCGTTCACCTGTTCCAGCTGCGCCGCCGGGATGCTGTTGGCGGCGGCGACCGAGAACCATTGCGTGGCGGCGTAGCCCTTGAAGCCGGTTTCCTCCACCGTGGGCACGTCGGGCAGGCTCTTGAGGCGGTACGGCGTGGTGACCGCGTAGGCCTTGAGCGCGCCGGCCTTGATCTGCGGCATGACGGGGGCCGAGCCCAGTATCGCCAGCGGAATCTGGCCGCCGGCCACGTCCGACACCGCCTGCCCGCCGCCCTTGTAGGGTACGTGCACCATGCGCGTGCCGGCATACTGGTTCAGCAGTTCGCCGGCCAGGTTCTGCGAAGTGCCGTTGCCCGAGCTGCCGTAGCTCCACGCTTCGGGCCGGCGCCTGGCGTCGGCCAGCACGTCCTGCAGCGTGGCGCGCGCGTTCTTGGCCGGTCCGACGATGACCATGGGGCCTTCGGCCATCAGGATGACGGGCGACAGTTCATGGCCGATCCGCGGCTGCGGCGTGGGGTAGACCAGCGGCCCCGGCACGGTCAGCAGATAGCCGTCTTCCGGCTTGCTGCGCGCCACCAGCTGCAGCGCGATGGCGCCGGCCGCGCCCGGGCGGTTTTCCACGATCACGTTCAGCCCGCTTTGCCGCGCCAGTTCCTGGGCGGCGATGCGGGTCAGGACGTCGGCGGTGCCGCCGGGCACGAAGCCCACGACCCAGGTGATCTGCTTGGCGGGCCAGTCCAGCCCGGCCTGCGCCGCGCCGGCGGCGGCGAAGGCCGCGGCGCCGAACAGCATCGCGCCGCAACGGATGACGAACTTCATGGTATTCCCCTGATGCTTTTCTTGTGTTGTGTTGGCGGTTCCGCCCGGGCCTTCAACTGGGGTCCGGCTTGCCGGGCGGCGTGTTCGGGTGGGCGAGGCACGACTGGTTGCACGCCTGCACCATTTTCAGGATGGGGCC
>JAEXBL010000379.1 GCA_023394015.1 Pseudomonadota bacterium
ATGCCAAGCTGGCCGAGATGACCGGCAACAACCTGCTGGCCACCATGGGGCGAGAGTTTCTTGAGCAGCCGCTGCCGACCAAGGTGGGCATCGTCATCGTGGCGCTGGCCATGCTGTTCCACGTCAGCATGACCTACCTGCAGGGCCGCAAGACCACCATCACCACCGTGCTGCTGCTCGGGCGGTGGGGGCTGGCGCTGCTGTTCCTGTTCGCCTTCGTCAACCCGGCCAACCTGGTGCGCGACAAGATGTACTGGTGGTGGGTGGTGCACCTGTGGGTGGAAGGCGTGTGGGAGCTGATCCTGGCCGCCATCCTGGCCTACGTGCTGATCAAGACCACCGGCGTGGACCGCGAGGTGGTGGACAAGTGGATCTACGTGATCATCGCCTTTGCGCTGTTCACCGGCATCCTGGGCACGGCGCCCCACTACTACTTCATCGGGCTGCCGGGCTACTGGCACCTGGTGGGCAACATCTTCTCGTCGCTGGAGCCGATTCCGTTCTTCCTGATGACGATGTTCGCCTTCCGCATGGTGCAGCGCCGTCGCCGAGACCACGCCAATCAGGCTGCCGTGCTGTGGGCCGTGGGCTGCGCGGTGCTGGGCTTTCTGGGCGCCGGCGTGTGGGGCTTTCTGCACACGCTCAGCTTCGTCAACTACTACACGCACGGCTCGCAGATCACCGCCTCGCACGGCCACCTGGCCTTCTACGGCGCCTACGTGCTGGTGGTGATCGCCATCATCAGCTACGCCATGCCCACGCTGCGCGGGCGGGTGGCCAACTCGTACAAAGCCCAGTCGGTCGAGATGTGGTCGTTCTGGGTCATGAGCATCGGCATGGGCCTGATGGTGCTGGCGCTCACCGGCGCCGGCATCCTGCAGGTGTGGCTGCAGCGCATGCCCACCGAAGGCGCCATGCCCTTCATGGCCGCGCAGGACCAGATGATGTTCTTCTACTGGATGCGGCTGTGGGGCGGCGTGGGCTTTCTGGTCGGCCTGATCATGTACGTGTGGAGCTTCTTCATCGGCGGCGCGCCGGCCGAGGAAGTGCTGACCGCGCGCCGCGGCGGCCTGATGCCCAGCCCGGCGCAGCGTCGGCTGAAGCACGATTGATCGGAACCGGCCTGAAACCGGGCAGCCGTACAGCCGGACGCAGAGGACGCCAAGGATTCGCAGAGCTGCGTCCTCGGCGTCATCTCTGCAACTTCTGCGTCCGGCTGTCTTGATGGCGTATTCATGAGCATGTACCGCACTGAACCCACGGGCGCACCCGCCATTCCCTTCTACGCCGAGCAGGCCGGCGAGTGCCGCCTGTTCGAGCACGCCTTCCAGCAGCGCCTGCCGGTGCTGCTGAAAGGCCCCACCGGCTGCGGCAAGACGCGCTTCGTCGAGCACATGGCGGCGCGCCTGGGCCGCCCGCTGATCACCGTGAGTTGCCACGACGACCTGACGGCCGCCGACCTGGTGGGCCGCCACCTGATCGGCGACGGCAACACGGTGTGGAACGACGGCCCGCTGGCCCGCGCCGTGCGCACCGGCGCCATCTGCTACCTGGACGAGGTGGTGGAAGCGCGCAAGGACACCACCGTGGTGCTGCACCCGCTGGCCGACGACCGCCGCGTGCTGCCCATCGAGCGCACCGGCGAGGAACTGCAGGCGCCGCCCGGCTTCATGCTGGTGGTGTCGTACAACCCCGGCTACCAGAACCTGCTGAAGAGCCTCAAGCCCAGCACGCGCCAGCGCTTCGTGGCGCTGACCTTCGACTACCCCGCGCCCGAGATCGAGCGCCGCATCATCGAGGCCGAATCCGGCGCCGACGCCGCGCTGGCGCAGCGCCTGGTCAAGCTGGCCGGCGCGCTGCGCCGCCTGACCGACCAGGACCTGGAGGAAACCGTCAGCACGCGCCTGCTGGTGGTGGCCGCGCGCCTCATCGTCAGCGGCCTGCCCGAGCCCGCCGCCTGCCGCGCCGCCATCGTCGATGCCCTGACCGACGACGCCGACACCGCCGCCGCGCTGGATGAGGTGGTGCAGGCGGTGCTGACGCACGATTGAGATGAAACATGACTTCGCTTCGCTCAATGACCGGCGCTTTCGCGCCATGACGAATGACCAAGGCGCCGTGTGGGCCGAACCCTTTTGTCATTGGTCATGCGCTCGCCAGAGCGCGGTCATTCGTCATGCGTGTCATGCGCTGCGGATGACGCCTGGCGCCATGGATCGCTGACATGGAGGAATGGGTTGGAGAGCGCTGGCACCGCCTGATCTGGCGCGTGGCCGATGCCAGCCACCGCGAGGCCGCGGTGCGGCTGGAGGACGTGAGCCGCGCCGTGCAGATGCTGTTTCGCGCCGGTGGTGGCAGCCCGATGGTGCGCGTGGTGCCGGCCACGGCGCAGAAGATCGGCGGCCCGCGCGGCTGGCTGCAGAAACTGGCCGGCCAAGGCGAGCGCGCGGCGCTGTCCACGCTGGACGAGGAAACGCTGGCATTGCCGCCGGTGATCGCGGTGTTTGACGACGCCCCACTCAACCGCGACCTTTACCTGTGGCTGGCCGCGCAAGGCGCCTGCCACGTCGCCACGCCCGCCGGCTGGCTGGCCGACAACCTGGCCGCCACGCAGCGCGCGCTGCAGTGCTTTCCCGGCCTGCGCGCGCGCTACGCCCGCCTGGCACAGGCACACCTGGCGCAGCGCCCGGCGCCCAGCCGATTGAGCGGCACGGCGCGAGCGCTGGAGCAGGCGGTGCAGGACGCGCTGCGCGCCTCGCTTGCCGGCATCGGCGCCAGCGACCAGGCGCCAGCAGGCGACGCTGCGCAACCGGCGCAGGCGGCAGCAGCATCGCCCACGGCCATCGCCCCGGTCTGGCTCTGGCTGCAGGCCGTGCACACGGGTGAATC
>JAEXBL010000390.1 GCA_023394015.1 Pseudomonadota bacterium
GCCGGCGCCACCTACCCCCAGCAGAGCGAGCGCGGGCGCGCGCGGGCGCCGACGCTGCCGCTGCTGAGCCCCGGCGGGGGCGCGCAGGGCGGTGATGCCGCCGCGACGGTGCGGGCCGGCTGGCGCCCCGACGGGCCCATCGTCGTCAACAGCTCGCGCGCCATCTTGTATGCCGGCAGCGGCGCCGACTTCGCCGATGCCGCCCGCGCCGCCGCGCAGGCCACGCGCGCGGCGCTGCATGCGGCGCGCGGACTGACGCCGTAGCGGCCCGCGGTCCCCGGCAAGGCACCAGGCGGCGCGCATGCAACTCAAGTGGCTGGAAGACTTCGTCGCCCTGGCGCAGACCCGCAGCGTCACCCGGGCGGCGGAGTTGCGGCACGTCACGCACCCGGCCTTCGGCCGGCGCCTGCGCGCGCTTGAGGCCTGGGCGCAGACGCCGCTGCTGGAGCCCGGCCCCGGCCCGGTCACGCTCACGCCGGCCGGGCAGGCCCTGCTGGAGGCCGCCCAGCAGGCGCTGGCCGACCTGGGCGGCGTGCACGACACGCTGCAGCGCGTGGCCGGCCGCTCGGCGCGCACGGTCACCCTGGCCACCGGCCGCACGCTGGCGCGCACCGTGGTGGCCGGCTGGCTGGTGCGGCTGACGCCGCTGCTCGAGGGGGGCGAACTGCGCATCCTCACCGGCAGCCTGGCCGCCACTGTGCAGATGCTGGAGCGGCGCGAGATCGACTTCACGCTGGCCTACCACCACCCGATCCTGGCCATGCCGCTGGATGGCCGGCAGTTCAGCCACTGCACCGTCGACTCCGACCAGTTGGTGCCGGTGGCCAAGGCCGACGCCGGGGGCCAGCCCCGGCATGTGCTGGACGGTGACCGGCCGGCGCCCTACCTGGCCTATGCGCCCAGCCTGTCGCTGGGCCGGCTGGTGGCCGACCATCTGGCGGGCCAGCGGCAGGCGCCCGCGCTGGCGCGCCGCATCGAATGCGATTCAGCCGATGCCCTGCACGAATACGCCTTGCGCGGCCTGGGCGTGGCCTGGCTGCCGTCGTCCATGGTGCGCGCCGACTGTCAGGCCGGCCGCCTGGTGGTGCTGGGAACGCCACGCCTGGCGGTGCGCTTCGACATGCGCCTGTACCGCCCCAAACGCCGCCTGGGCGCGCTGGCCGAAGCCGTGTGGGACTACCTGACCGAGGGCTGACGCGGTGCCCGCCGGCCGGTCCGTCGGGCCGCATTGGCACCAGCACGTGCCGTAATGGCACCTGCGCCCTATGTCGGCTGGCGCCAGAATGGCGCAGCTGTCCGCATCAGAGACATCCCACGACAAGGAGGAGACACCATGCCGCCGATCCGCCACCGTATCCTCGCTGGCCTGCTGGGTGCCCTGGCCTTGGCCGCGCTGCCGGCTTGGGCGCAGGACGCTGCCTACCCCGCCAAGCCCATCACCCTGGTGGTCGGCTACCCGGCGGGCGGCAGCACCGACCTCACCGGCCGCGCCGTGGGCGATGCCCTGGCCAAGCAACTCGGCGTGCCAGTGGTGATCGAGAACCTGGGCGGCGCCGGCGGTGCCATCGGCGCGCAGAAGGTGGCCAATGCCGCGCCCGACGGCTACACGCTGCTGGTGGGCGCCAACAACGAGGTGGCCATCAGCCGCCTGGTCACCAAGACCACCAAGTACGAGTTGAAGGACTTCACGCCCATCGGCCTGATTGCCTCGCAGCCCATGGTGCTGGTCGCCTCGCCCTCGGCGGGCGTGAAGAACCTGGACGAGTTCATCGCCAAGGTGAAGGCCGCGCCGGGCAAGACCAGCTACGGCTCCTCCGGCGTCGGCACCGGCCTGCACCTGGCCGGCGAGATGGTGAAGCAGCGCGCCGGCCTGTTCATGACCCACATCCCCTACCGCGGCGTGGCGCCACTGACCACCGACCTGGTGGGCAACAACCTGGAGTTCGGCGTGTTCGTGCTCTCCAGCGGCCTGCCGCATATCAAGAGCGGCAAGGTGGTGGCGCTGGGCACCACCGAGGCCAGGCGCTCGGCCTTCACGCCCGACATTCCGGCGCTGGGCGAGCACGCGGCGCTCCAGGGCATCGACATCGGCACCTGGTTTGCCCTGCTCGGCCCGGCCAAGCTGCCCGAGGCGGTGCGCGCCAGGCTCAAGACCGCGCTGAACGCGGTGCTCAACTCGGCCGAGTTCCGCCAGAAGATGGAGGCCAGCGGCTCCACCGTGGCCAGCGCTGATGTCGACATCCAGCCCTTTCTGCAGGCCGAGGTGGCCAAGTACCAGAAGATCGTGCAGTTCGCCAACATCGAGCAATGAGCCACCCCCAGGCGGCGCCGTTTGAGTTGCCGCTGCCCGACATTGCGCCCTGGCGCGGCGGCAACACCGGCGTGCCCGGCGTATGGCGCTTCGACAGCGGCCGGCCCGGCCGCGAGGTGCTGATCAGTGCCCTGGTGCACGGCAACGAGATCTGCGGCGCCTGGGCCTTGAAGGGGCTGTTGGCGGCGGGCCTGCGCCCGCAGCGCGGCGTGTTGACACTGATGTTCTGCAACCTGGCGGCCTTCGACCGCTTCGACCCCGCCAACCCCGACGCGGCGCGCTTCGTCGAGGAAGATTTGAACCGCCAGTGGACGCCCGAGCGCATCGCCGGCGGTGAGTCGCTGGAGCGCCGCCGCGCCGCCGAGTTGCGCCCCTTCGTCGAGCGCGCCGACTGGCTGCTCGACCTGCATTCCATGCACGAGCCCTCGGCCCCGCTGCTGCTCACCGGCGTGCAGCCGCGCAACCTGGCGCTGGCGCGGCAGCTGGGCGCGCCAGCGCACATCGTCATCGACGCCGGCCACTCGGATGGCGTGCGCATGCGCGACTTCGGCCGCTTTGGCCTGCCCGACGCGCAGGCGAGCGATGCGTGCTCGCTGCTGGTCGAATGCGGTTTTCACGGCGATCCGTCCAGCCGCCAGGTGGCGCAGGACATGTGCCTGCGCTTTCTGCAGGCGGCGGGCAGCGTGGAGGCCGCGGCGCTGGACGCCGCGCTGCCCGGCTGGCGCCAGCCCGATGCGCTGTGCCAGTGGGCGTTCACGGTGGACGGCGCCGCCGTAGCGCGCAGCGAGCGCTTCTGCTTCACGGCGCCCTTCACCGGGCTCGAGCACTTCCCCGCGGCCGGCACGGTGATCGGCCACCATGATGGCCCCGGCCAGGGCGAGCCGGTGCGCACGCCCTATGACGACTGTGTGCTGGTCATGCCCTCGGTGCGACAGGCGCGGGCGGGCGTGACGGTGGTGCGCTTTGCGCGGCGCGCGGCGCTGGCCTGAAGCCTGCGCGGGCCGCCGTCGCTTTTCAATACGATGCGCCGCCCGCGCTCAACGCGGGCAGTGGTCTTTCACCACGCCTCTCATCAGCGCGTCGCCGGGCTGAATGGGGGTGGCGCGGTCGCTGGCTGCCGGGCCCTTGACCAGTTGGCCGCGCTGGTACGGCAGGCTGTGGTAGCGCACGCTGCGCAGGCGGTAGCTGGGCGTGGCGCAGTCGATCTCGATGCGTGCCGACAGCGATTGGTGCCCGGTGTTCGTCGGCCGCCGGGTGTTCCACACGCCGTCCAGGCTGACCCAGCCGGCCTGGGGCTGGTGGGCGCGCACGCTGCGGGGGTCGACCAGCAGCTCGTCGCCGCCGCCACGGTACGAGGCCATGCGCGTCAGCCGGTAGTCGGCCAGCAGTTCGGGCGCCGGGGGCAGGTCGCCGCGCAGCTGCACAAAGCCGGGGCCGACGACGAAGCGCTGGTGATCGCCCTCGCCGTCCAGGGTGATGAGGGCATCGGCCGGGTCCCAGCGGTAGCGCCCGGCGGCCCGGAAGGCGACCGGCTGGCCCCGGTGCTCGATGTCCTGCAGCAAGGTGTAGCGCTCCTGGTCGCGCAACACCAGCACGGTGCGGTAGCCGGTGCCCGAGGCCGAGGGCAGCGTGCCCATGTAGGTGCCTTGCCAGTCGGTGGTGGTGCGGGCGGCGGCATAGGGTGCCGCCGTGGGGGGGTGGGCCGGCGGGCAGGCGGTGGTGGCGATCAGCGCCAGCAGGGCGGCGCCAAGGTGCAGGCAACGACAGCGTGTCATGGGCAGGCAAGTCCAGGAGACGAAAAATGAGAACAAAATTATGCGCGCACGCTGATGGCCGGGCGGGCCGGCGCCATCGCGCCCGGACGCGAAGGCGACAGGCGGGCGCCGCGCGCCGGCTGGCGACTGGTGCGCCGACTCAGCGCCGTACCCGCGCCTGCTCGTACAGCGGCATCACGCGCGGCATGGCCCTTTCCAGGGCGCCCATGCGGTCGCCCGAGCTGGGGTGGGTGGACAGGAAGCTGGGGCCGCCGCCACCGCCTTGCCGGGCCATCTTCTGCCACAGGCTGATGGCGGCGCGCGGGTCGTAGCCGGCGCGGGCCGCCAGTTCCAGGCCGTAGAGGTCGGCCTCGCCTTCCATGTGGCGCGAGAAGGGCAGGTCCAGCGCCAGCTGCTTGCCCAGGCCGGCCAGCTGCACCGCGCCCTGGCCCACGCCCAGCAGGGCGCCGCCGACGGACAGTGCCAGGTCACCGGCGGCGCTTTGCGAGATCTTCTCGCGCGTGTGCTCGCGCAGGGCGTGCGCCATCTCGTGGCCCATGATGGCGGCGATCTCGTCGTCGGTCAGGCGCAGCTTGCGGATGATGCCGGTGTAGAAGGTGATCTTGCCGCCGGCCATGACGTGGGCGTTGATGGTGTCCTGGTCGATCAGCACCAGCTGCCAGGGCCAGCGCGCCGCGTCGGGGCGAAAGACCTGCACATGGGGCACCATGCGCTGCATGATGGTGTTGACGCGGCTCCATTCGGGGCCGCTGGTCACCAGCTGGCCCTTGCTGCGGGCCTCGCTGTTCTGCTGGTTGTAGTACTGCAGCGACTGCTGCATCACCTGCTCGGACGACACCAGCAGCAGCTGCGAGCGGGCCGCGCCGCCCGAGGCGACGCTGCCGGTGGTGGTGCTGGCGCAGCCGGCCGCCAGCACGGCGGCAACCAGGGCGGCGGCGAGGGGACGGGCAAAGGCTTTCATGGGCGGCGCTCCTGCACGGCGATCAAGGGATGCCGGCTATTGTGGCGCCAGCTGCCGGGCGGGGACGTCGGACGCCGCCGCACATGCGCGCACGGCCTTGGTTTGCCCCATGACAAATAGCGAATGACAAAAGCCGTCGTGCCGAAGGGCGGCTTTTGTCATTGATCATGCGCCCGAAGGGCGCGTCATTGAAGGCGAAGCCGAAGTCATGCGCGCGCAGCGCGCGCGGTCATGGCCCCGCCTTACTTGGGCATGGCGCAGTGCCCGCCGCTGCTGGCCTGGCCCGAGCCGGCGGCGAAGATCGGCGGCTCCAGCCGCAGGTTGACCGGCGCCGAGCTGGCGAAATCCCAGGCGATGAAGCCCACGAGCAGGGCCCAGAACAGGGCCTGGCGGATGACGGTGCTGGACATGGTGCGCAACCTTCAACCTAGAGGCGGCAGTTGGACGCGCCTGAGCGTGCCGTGATGGGCGTGCCAGGCAAGGCGTGAGGACGACGCAGGCTGATGCCTGCTAGGACGAGCAACACCGCATGGTGCGTCCAGCGCGGTGCGATCAGGCGCGTAGCGCTTTCACCCAGAAGCTGGGTGTCATCGAAGCAGCCATGTGCAATATGCATGTGCGTTTCCCAGAGGTTGCAAGCGGTCAATTGCCGTTTCTAGGTTCAGAAGCCCAAGCGCCGGCGCAGGCGCACGCCGATCAGGGTGCCCAGGAAGGCCATCGGCACCCACAGCCAGCCGTGCAGGCTGCCGGTGCTGATGCCGCTGACCATGGCGCCCACGTTGCAGCCGAAGGCCAGGCGCGAGCTGTAGCCCAGCACGAAGCCGGCCACCAGGCCGATGGCCCATTGCGTGCCGGTCAGCGGGCGCGCGTTGCGCCGCTTGTCCTTCTGCGCCACCCACAGGGCGCCGGCCAGGATGCCGAGGTTGGTGATGCTGGTCACGTCCAGCAGCAGCGTTTGCTGCAGGCGCTCGGCGTGGCCGGGGTCGCTCCAGAAGGCGTTGCCCGCCGGGTCGAACACGCCCAGCGCGGTGGCCGCCTTGGCGCCCCACAGCCCGAAGCCGTAGACCACGCCCCAGGGCTGGCCGGCGATGAACAGGTTCAGCGCCGCCAGCAGCGCCAGCCCCAGCGCGCCCCACAGCCAGCGCCGCGGCGTGCCCTTGAAGCTGAAGCGGCGCCCGCTCCACAGGCCGACACCGGCGGCCACCAGGGCCAGCGCCGCCAGCGTGGCCGCCAGCGCGCCGCCGGCGCCCCAGTGCTGCACCAGGCCCACCGGCTCGGCCGCGCCCAGCGCCAGCCAGCCGTTCAGGTGCACCGAGCCGAGAAAGCTGCCGAGCGCGAACAGCGGCAGGATCGCCATGTTCAGCGGCACGCCCAGGCCGGCCTTGTACAGCGTGCCCGAACCGCAGCCGTCCGAGATCTGCATCGCCAGGCCGAACACGAAGGCGCCCACCAGCAGGCTGACCGAGGGCGGGCCCAATGCCGCCTGCGTCTCGGGGAAATGCGCCAGCATCGGCATCGACACCGCCGACAGCAGCGCCAGCAGCAGCAGCTGGCCGTAGACGCCGGAGGGGTCGCGGCGCTCGACCAGCTCGCGCCAGCCGGTGGTGAAGCCGAAGCGCGCCGCCGCCAGCACCGCGCCCAGGCCGACGCCGACCAGCAGCAGCAGCGCCTGCCGCGCCGACACCGACCACAGCAGCCAGCCGGCCAGCGCCAGCACGGCCAGGGTGATCGGCGCGCGCTGCCGCCACAGGCCGGCAG
>JAEXBL010000413.1 GCA_023394015.1 Pseudomonadota bacterium
CGCGATCAGCGCCTGCACGATGGCGTAGGCGCTGTCGGCCGGCAGCCCCTGGGCCGGTGTCAGGCACACCTGCGAGCCGCGCTGCGCATGCGCGCGCGGGGTGACCAGGGTGAATGCGCCCGGACAAAGCTGCTCCACGGCGTCGATGAACAGATCGGTGAGCGCCAGCGACTTGGCGCGGAGCGCGGCCATGCCGCCCAGGCGTTCGGCGGCGTCGAACACATCCAGCGCGCAGTCGAGCGCGCTGAGGCTGAGGATGGGCTGGGTGCCGCACTGGTAGCGCCCGATGCCGCTGGCCGGGCGGTAGCGGGGGTCGAACTCGAAGGGCTGGGCGTGGCTCCACCAGCCGGCCAGCGGCTGCCAGAAGCGGTCCACGTGGCGCGGGTGCGCCCACACGAAACCGGGCGCGCCGGGGCCGCCGTTGAGGTACTTGTAGCCGCAGCCCACGGCAAAGTCCGCGTCGGCGCCGTTCAGGTCGACCGGCACGGCGCCGGCGCTGTGTGCCAGGTCCCACACCACCAGCGCGCCGGCGGCGTGCGCGGCGCGGGTGACGGCGGCCATGTCGTGCATGGCGCCGGTGCGGTAGTTGACGTGGGTGAGCATCAGCACCGCCACCTCGGACGTGAGCTGGGCCGGAATCTCCTCCAGCTCGACCAGTTTGAGCTGGGCCCCGTGGTCGTTGCACAGCGCCTCGGCGATGTACAGGTCGCGCGGAAAGTTGCAGTGCTCGCTCAGCAGCACCTGGCGCGTGGGCGCGTCCTCGGCGGCCACGGCCAGCGCGGCCGACAGCACCTTGTACAGGTTGATCGAGGTGGTGTCGGTGGCCACCACCTCGCCGGCGCGCGCCCCGATGAGCGGCGCGATGCGGTCGCCCACGCGGCGCGGCAGGTCGAACCAGCCGGCGCGGTTCCAGCTCTTGATCAGGTCGCGCCCCCATTCGGCGGCCACCACCTCGGTCACGCGCGCGGGCACGGCGCGCGGCAGGGCGCCGAGCGAGTTGCCGTCGAGGTAGACCACGCCGGCGGGCAGGTCGAACAGCGCTTTCAAGGGCGCCAGCGGGTCGGCGGCGTCAAGGGCGCGGCAGGCTTCGAGGGTGGTCATGGGGTCGATGCTTCAAGATGAATAGCTGATGGCGCCTGATGGATGGGCGCTGCGAGCTGGTTGCTTCATAAGCTGCGGAGGACGGCGCGCACCGGCGAGGCGTCGGCGCTGCTCAGCTTCAGGGGCAGGGCGATGAGCTCGTAGTCGCCCTCGGGCACGTCGTCGAGCACCAGGTTCTCCAGCACGCGCAGCCCGCGGCGGCGGATCACCTGGTGGGCCTCCAGCGTCTGGCTGTCGGCCGGGTCGATGCTGGCGGTGTCGATGCCGATCAGGCGCACGCCGGCATCGGCCAGGCGCTCCACCGTGTCGGGCGCGAAGGCGGCGAGCTCCGGATCCCAGGCATCGATCGGCATGCGCGCATAGCTGCGCACCAGCACGCGCGGTGGCAGCGCCTGCGCGGCGTGCGCCAGGTGCTCCCACAGGATGAGCGGCCGCACGCCGATCGCGTGGATCACGCGGCAGGGGCCGAGGTAGGGTGCCAGATCGACCGCGCCGATGGCGGCGCCCTGCGGGTCGTAGTGCAGCGGCGCATCGGCGTGCGTGCCGACGTGGGGCGACAAGGTGAGGGCGCCGACGTTGACCGGGCAGCCCGGTGCGATCTGCGCCGACCAGCGCTGCTGGTACGGCGTGTCGCCCGGAAACACCGGGCTGTCGGCGTGCACGGGCGCGGAGATGTCCCACAAACGGCTCATGGGCTGAACGTTAGCGCGTTGGCGCGGCGGTGGTGTCGGTTATTTCCAACGTGCGCTGCCCGGAGCGGACCGCGCACTCAGTTCGCCGTCCAGGCCGCCAGGCCATGCCTCTTGCGCGCCCCCTGGCAGGCGTCGGTGCCGGGTTCGAGTTCGCGGCAGGGCGATGGGCGCCATTCATAGATGCCGCAGTGCACACGATCGCCCACGCGGCCCGCAAGCGCCGCACAGCGCGGTGGCAGGTGGTCGGTGCCGCGCAGTCGGCAGGTGGTGCCGGTCAGCGGCAGCGCCAGGGTGTCGGGCACGGCGCCGCCGTGCGCTTGGGCTTCGTCGATCGAGAAATCCACCCGGTAGCTGGCGCAGCAGGCGCCGCAGCGCAGGCAGTCCGTCGGATAACCCGGGGTGGTAGGGATGATGAGATCCGCTGCCATGTTTTTGATAGCAAACCCGCGAATGAATACTTAGGTTTGAGGCTGCAGGGCGCTGTGGTGCGGGCGTGACATCTGACCGCGAAATATGTGACGCATGTTCACTGCGTTCTGTTGCCAACTATGGTCATCTGTGTCGATTTGCATTCCAATCAATGAGGTGTCGCAGCGACTTGGCGCAGCGAGTTAACCCTCCAACAAAGGATGAAATTATGCGTACAGACATGCTCCAGCAGGTGCTGGAAGAACTCAAGGGATCGTCGGCCGACGTCGAGGCCTCGGCCCTGATTTCCACCGACGGCCTGATGATTGCCTCGGCCCTGCCGCAGGGCATGGACGAGGACCGCGTCGGTGCCATGTCTGCGGCGCTGCTGTCGCTGGGCGACCGCGCCGTGCGCGAGCTGGCCCGCGGCACGCTGGAGCGCGTGCTGCTGCAGGGCGAGCGCGGCTACGTGATCATGAGCTCGTCGGGCACCGAGGCCGTGCTGACGGTGCTGGCCAAGCAGAACGCCAAGCTGGGCCTGCTGTTCCTGGACATCAAGCGCGCCGCCGAAGCGCTGTCGAAGCTGATCTGAAGGAGGGTATCGCCATGGCTTTCCCCCCGATGCAGCCTGCAGCGGATGCCACGCAGGCGCGCGAGCTGACCTACCACGACGGCAGCAGCCGCACCGTGCAGGTGAGCGACCGCGAAATCCCTTACCCCGAAGGCCGGCTGATCATCTCGCGCACCGACCTCAACGGCGTCATCACCCACGCCAACGACGCCTTCATCGAACTGTCGGGCTACACGCGCGAGGAGCTGATCGGCCAGCCGCACTGCATCCTGCGCCACCCCGACATGCCGCGCGCCGCCTTCAAGGACCTGTGGGGCACCGTCTCGGCCGGCAAGAAGTGGCACGGCTACGTGAAGAACCTGCGCAAGGACGGCTCGCACTACTGGGTCTACGCCACCGCCGTGCCCAACATCCGCAACGGGCAGACGGTGGGCTACACCTCGGTGCGCCGCAAGCCCTCGCGCAAGAAGATCGATGAGCTGTCGGCCGTCTACAAGGAATGGCTGGCCGCCGAAGGGAGCGCCTGATGACTCTGAATTTCCTGATCGCGCCGGACTTCGCGCCCGAGCACTTTGCCGGCTGGCACATGCTGAACACCTTGCTGCAGAAGAAGTCCGGCCTGCAGCTGCACCTGGTCACGCCCGCCTCGGCGGCCGAGCAGGCGCAGCTCATCGCCGAGGGCAAGGTCGACGCCGTGTACGCCAACCCGTTCGACGCCACCGCCATGGTGCGCGAATCCGGCTACCAGGCCATCGCCCGGCCGGTGGGCAAGCCCAACGAGATGGTGATTGCCACCGCCGCCGGCTCGGCCGCCAACGTGGTCGAGGACCTGAAGCCGGGCTGCAAGATCGCCCTGACCGACAACAAGGACGTCAAGCTGATCGGCCTGCGCCTGCTGGAGCCCGCCGACCTGACCGAGGCCGACGTGCAGTGGCAGCTGGTGGACACCTACCAGGCCGCCGCGCGGCTGGCCATCAAGGCCGAGGTCGATGCCAGCTTCTTCCTGGCCGAGGCCTACCACTCGCTGTCGCGGCTGACCAAGTCGCAGCTCAAGGTGCTGATCGAGAGCAAGCTGGCCGACATCAACCACGTGCTGCTGGTCAAGCCCGGCCTGGTGGGTGACGAGGCCAACCGCATCCGCGACGCGCTGGTCGGCCTGAAGGGCACGCCCGACGGGCAGCCGGTGCTGGACGAGCTGGGCATTGCCGGCGGCTTCGAGCCCATGAGCGAGGAGGACGCGGAGTTCATGATCGACCTCATGGACACCCTGCTCGATTGATGCGCATGGCGCCCCATGGCCTGTCTGCCCGCGCGCAGTTTCGCCAAGCCGGCCTTCGGGTGCTGCGCGCACCCGGCGATTTTTCGCTGCACCAGCAGCGCGTGATGGCCGCGCTGGCGCTGGAAGGCGCCGAGCCGCTGCAGGGCGCACTGGCCGACTGCCTGCACGGCTGCGAGCCGGACGCGGCGCGCTTTCAGGCCCTGCTGGCGCAGGGTGAATTGCAGCCCCGCCTGCCGCCGTTCGTCACCCAGGCCCTGCAGGCCCAGGCTGCCAGCGGCCGCAAGCTGCCCGCGGCCAGCCCCTGGGCCACCCGCTGGAGCGTGCTGGTGGCGCCTTCGCTGGACGTGCCGCGGCGCGCCATCCTGTGCGGCGTGGACGATTCGCGCCGCATCGCCGCCGAGGCCTTGCCCGCGCTGCTGGCGGGCGACACCGAGGCCGAGCAGGCGTTTCTGGCGCACTGCGAGGGCGCCGGCGATTCGCTGGCCTTCATGCTGGTGCGCCGCGCGCTCACGCGCGAGGGCAGGGCGCTGTCGCCGCAGTGGGAGGCCGTGTCGCTGGCCTTGCAACAAGGAGTGGTGCAGGCATGAAGAACATCCTCTTGATGGGCCTGACCGATCACGAAGCCGCCGCCATCGAGATCATGATCGGCATGAACTGGCGCGATCACCGCTGCGTCACGCTCAAGCGCGAGCTGTCGCTGGCGATTCCCGAGCAGAACGCGGCGGCGCGCGCCTGCGAGGCCTGCGTGCTGGACATGTTCGGCCTGGGCATGCGCAAGTACACGACGGAAAACGGCGAGCGCCTGCTGCAGGTGCTGGCCGGCCGCTCGGCCGTGCTGGTGACCTGGGGCGATGGCGGCGGCTGGCTGGAGGCCAGTCTGCCGCTGGCCAAGGGGCAGCACCTGGGCTGGGTGACCATGCCCTACACCAGCGCCGAGTTGCGCCAGGCGATCACCAAGGTCAAGCAGGCCACGGAGCGCGCGCCTGCGGCGGCTGCACCGGCGAAGACGGTTGCGCCGAGCCGACCGAGCCCGAGCTCTAGCCCGGCGGCACCGAGCCGCCCGCGCGTCGTGGTGTCCCTGGACGTGGAGCCGGACTGGCCCGCGGAGCCCGAGGCCAAGGAAGCGGCTGAATCGGTGCCGGCCTGGCGCCGGGCCCTGGAACTGGCCGATCAGCTCAAGCGCAAGGCCGCGCCCATCATCCGGGCGCGGCCGGTGGCGGCTCTGTCACCACAGCCTGCACCCGCACCCGTGGCGACTCCGGCACCACCTCGGCGGCCGGCAC